>NZ_LRQV01000031.1 GCF_001567585.1 Micromonospora rosaria | reverse complement strand
GCCGGCCGGTCGGGCGCTCCGAGCGGCCGGTCCGCTCCGCCCTCGGCGTCGCCGGCCGCCCCGGCGCGGTCGAGCGGCGACCCGCCGAGCCGGTCGAGACCGCCGAGGGCGCGCAACGCCTGCAGAAGGTGCTCGCCGCCGCGGGGATCGGTTCCCGGCGGGCCTGCGAGGACCTGATCTTCCACCGGCGGGTCACCGTCGACGGGCGGGTGGCCCAGCTCGGGGACAAGGTCGACCCGACCACCGCCGTCATCTTCGTCGACGGCGAGCGCCTGGTCACCGACACCCGGCTGGTGTACCTGGCGATGAACAAGCCCCGGGGCGTGGTCTCCACGATGGCCGACGAGAAGGGGCGCACCGCGCTCGCCGACTTCCTCGACGGCCGGGTCGAGCAGCGGGTCTACCACGTCGGGCGGCTCGACGCGGAGAGCGAGGGTCTGCTGCTGCTCACCAACGACGGCACCCTCGCGCACCGGCTGATGCACCCGTCGTTCGGAGTGATGAAGACGTACCTGTGCGAGGTGCCCGGCCCGATCCCGCGCAACCTGGGCAGACGGCTCACCGCCGGCATCGAGCTGGAGGACGGCCCGGTGAAGGTTGACTCGTTCCGGGTGGTGGACACCCTGGGACGAACCGCCCAGGTGGAGATCACCCTGCACGAAGGACGCAAACACATCGTCCGGCGATTGCTGGAGGAGGTCGGGCACCCGGTGTCCCGGCTGGTGCGTACCTCGATCGGTCCGATCCGCCTCGGTGACCTGCGCCTCGGGCGGACCCGCCGGCTGACCCACGCGGAGGTCGCCGCTCTCTTCCGCGAGGTGGGTGACTGACCCACCGTTCGGGGGTACGGGTGCCGGTAGGCTTCCGTGCGGCCCGGACCCCGGGACGGCCCCGGGTCATCCCGCGCGGAGGACGGCGGGGACGCCGGGCATCATTGACGACGGACAACCGCTCGCGGGGACGTGACCCGTGGGATACGGGCTGAGGAGGAACACGGTGGTGGAGAACGTACCGACCGGGCGCTGTGTGGTCGCTGTGGATGGGCCGTCCGGTTCGGGTAAGTCCACCGTGTCCCGGCGGCTCGCCGTCGGGATCGGCGCGCGGTACCTGGACACCGGCGCGATGTACCGGGCGATGACCTGGGCGGTGCTGCGCTCCGGGGTCGACCCGGCCGACGCCGAGTCGGTGGCGAAGGTCGCCGGCGAGGCCGACCTGCGCATCGGCACCGACCCCCAGGGGTACGGCGTGACCGTCGACGGCACCTCCGTCGACGCCGAGATCCGGGGCCCCGAGGTGACCGCGGCGGTCTCCGCGGTGGCCGCCGTCGCGGCGGTACGGGCGCTGCTGGTCGCCCGGCAGCGGGACATGATCGCGAACGCCGGCCGGATCGTGGTCGAGGGCCGCGACATCGGCTCGGTGGTCGCCCCCGACGCGGACCTGAAGGTGTACCTGACCGCCTCCGAGGCGGCCCGTGCCGCGCGGCGCAGCGCCGAGGACGCCACCGACGTGGCGGCCACCGCCGCCGACCTGGCCCGGCGGGACCGGCTGGACTCGACCCGCAAGGCCGACCCGTTGCAGCAGTCCGCCGACGCGGTCGTGCTGGACACCACGGAACTGGGCATCGACGAGGTCGTCGACCGGCTGCGTGACCTGCTCGTCGAGCGGGGTGTGGCATGAGGTCGCGCCCGGCGCGGTCGCGGGCCGGCACACCACGCCCGCTGGCGGGGTACGACGTCGACCCGTGCCCGCCGGTCCGGTGGGGCGGCGACCTGCGCGGTGGGAGTACGGCATGAGCGACAACGGTGGGTGGGTCGAGCTGCGCGAGCCGGAGGTCGACGTCGACCAGCCGGCCGGCCCGATGCCCGTGGTGGCCGTCGTCGGTCGGCCCAACGTCGGCAAGTCGACCCTGGTGAACCGGATCATCGGCCGCCGCCAGGCGGTCGTGGAGGACGTGCCCGGGGTGACCCGGGACCGGATCCCCTACGACGCGCAGTGGTCCGGCCGGGCGTTCACCGTGGTCGACACCGGCGGCTGGGAGCCGGACGCCAAGGACCGGGCCGCCGCGATCGCGGCGCAGGCCGAGTCGGCGGTCGCCACCGCCGACGTGGTGCTCTTCGTGGTCGACGCGGTGGTCGGTTCGACCGATGTGGACGAGGCGGCGGTGAAGATGCTGCGCCGCAGCGCCAAGCCGGTGATCCTGGTGGCGAACAAGGCCGACAACGCCTCGATCGAGATGGAGGCGACCGCGCTGTGGTCGCTCGGTCTCGGCGAGCCGTACCCGGTCTCCGCGCTGCACGGCCGGGGCTCCGGCGAGCTGCTCGACGTGATCCTGGACGCGTTGCCGCAGGCTCCGGCGATCGTGGAGAACCGGCCGCGCGGCCCGCGCCGGGTGGCCCTGGTGGGTCGGCCCAACGTAGGCAAGTCCAGCCTGCTCAACCGCTTCTCGGGGGAGGAGCGGGCGGTCGTCGACTCGGTCGCCGGCACCACCGTCGACCCGGTGGACAGCCTGGTCAGCATCGGCGGCGAGACGTGGCAACTGGTGGACACCGCCGGCCTGCGCAAGCGGGTCGGCAAGGCCAGCGGCACGGAGTACTACGCCAGCCTGCGGACCGCCTCGGCGATCGAGGCGGCGGAGGTGGCGGTGGTGCTGCTGGACGCCAGCGAGGTGATCAGCGAGCAGGACCAGCGGATCCTGTCCATGGTCACCGACACCGGCCGGGCCCTGGTGATCGCCTTCAACAAGTGGGACCTGGTCGACGGCGACCGCCGGTACTACCTGGACAAGGAGATCGAGCGGGAGCTGCGCCGGATCCCGTGGGCGCTGCGGCTGAACCTGTCGGCGAAGACCGGGCGGGCGGTGGACAAGCTCGCCCCGGCGCTGCGCAGGGCCCTGGCAAGCTGGGAGAAGCGGATCCCGACCGCGCAGCTCAATGCCTGGCTCACCGCGCTGGTGCAGGCCACCCCGCACCCGGTCCGTGGCGGCCGGGCGCCGAAGATCCTCTTCGCCACCCAGGCGGGGGTGGCGCCGCCCCGGTTCGTGCTGTTCACTACGGGTCCGTTGGACGCCGGATACCAGCGGTTTGTCGAGCGCAAGCTCCGTGAGGAGTTCGGCTTCGAGGGCAGCCCGATCGAGATCTCGGTACGCCCGCGTAAGAAGCTCGGCCCGGGCGGTCGGGGCAAGGCCCACGGCTGACCGGCCGGGGCCGGATGGTGCCGCCCCACCACCCGGCCCCACCCCGCACCCCACCCTCCTAGGATGCTCTAGGCGGTGTGCGGAGCTGCACGATCCCGCGCCGGCCACGGCGCGCTCGGCACGGGGGAGGGGCCTGCGGCAGTCGGGAAGATCCTGCGCTAAGCTGTACCGGCTGCCGCAGGGGAAACCCGAGCGGTCAGCATCGGGACGTGGCGCAGCTTGGTAGCGCACTTGACTGGGGGTCAAGGGGTCGTCGGTTCGAATCCGGCCGTCCCGACAGTTGCTAAGGAAGCCGCTGACCAGGGCATATGCCCTGGTCAGCGGCTCTTTTCATGTCTCGACAACGGGCCGGGGCGTGCGCCTAGACCGCGCGTAGCTGGGGACCACCTGGGGGCCGGCGGACCTTCACGTGCGCGCTGAGATCGATACCAGTTACGACCAGGCCGCACGCTCGTTGCTCGCCGTCGAGGGGCCAAGCTCGATTCATCCGCCTGCCGCCCTGTCCCGCCCTCTGGTACGCCGTGACGATCACGAGGCTGGGGAGCGGTCAAGGTCCGTCGGTTCGCCTCCGGCGCACACCGTCGCAGGCCGGTTCGGCGGCACCGCGGTGGATATAGTCAGCACCGACGATCTCAACGACGCCGCGTCGGCCGGCTCGCTGTCCTTGTGGACGAGCGCCCGCCCGGACGACCCGTACCACGACGGTGGAAGGGACGCGATGAGCGACGACACGGCAGGCACGATCGCGGGCTTTGACCTGACCGTCCAGGACGCGAACGGTGTCCGCGACTTCTACGCGGACGTGGTCGGCTGGAAGCCGGAGCCGCTGAGCATGGGCGACTACGACGACTACATGATGCTCGCCCAGGACGGCAACCCGGTCGCCGGGATCTGCCACGCCAGGAGCGGCAACGCCGACCTGCCGCCGCAGTGGATCGTCTACGTCGCGGTCGACGACCTGCCAGCCAGCCTCGCGCGGGTGGTCGAGAAGGGCGGCGAGGTCGTGCGGCAGCCCACCGGCCCCGGCCCTGGCGGGTTCGCGTTGATCAAGGACCCCGCCGGTGCGGTCCTCGCGCTGATACAGAACTCCCGCACCGGCTGAGCCGACCTCACGGGATGCCAGTGGGCTGGTCTTCCGCCGTCGGCCCCTGGTGGACCTGCGCCCGGAGCTGCCGTAGCCGGGGGAACGGCAGGGTGACCCGGCGGGCCAGGTGGTCGACGCCGGTGCTGCCGCCGGTGCCGTCGCGGTTGCCCACCATCTTCGAGACCAGCGCCAGGTGGGTCACCTTCCACCGCCAGTAACCGTTGGCCACGTCGAGCAGGCTGTCGGCGAGGCGGTTGAGCACGCCGGCGCCGGGGCCGCGCGCGCAGACCTCGGCGACGCTGCTGCCGTGGTGCCCGGCCAGCCGTTCGAACGCCCGGTAGAGGCGGCCCTCCTGCCGGTTGCCGCCGAGCAGCCGCGCGAGGACCCGGAACTGCGCCGACTGCGCCCCGCTGGCCCCGTCCAGGAACGGGCGGAACTCGGCGAAGTGGCGCAGCGGCAGCTTCTCCAGCGCGACCACCTGTTCGTGCAGCACCCGGAGCAGGTCGGTGGTGCGCTGGAGGAACTCCAGCGCCAGTTCGTCGTCCTCGGGCCCGTAGGGCGGCGTCATGGCCTGCGCGGCGGCGTCCAGGTCGACCGTGATCTGCTTGAGCCACAGCTCGCTGGCCTGGTGGGTGACGATGAAGAAGTGCTCGGCCAGGACCACGGACCGGCTCGCGGTGTCCGGGGTGCGGGGCTCCTGTAGGGACAGCAGCGTCTCGACGTGCAGGTAGTCGGCGTAGGTCAGGGTCGTCATCAGGCGGCTCCACGGCCGTTCCGGGCGAAATCGAGCAGCTCGCGTACGCCGTCGCGGAGCACCTGCGGCGCCACGCACATGGCGATGCGGATCAGGTGCCGGGACCAGGGCGCCGGTTCGGCCGAGGTGACCCGTCCCCGGGCGTCCAGGCGGGGCATCAGGGCGAACCCGGTGCCGGGTACCACCGCGACGTTCCTGGTGGCCAGCAGGCCGGCGGCGAACTCCTCGGCGGACAGGCCGGTCGGGGCGACGTCGAGCACGGCGTACCAGCCGCCGGCCGGCAGCTCGGGCAGCAGGCCGGCGTCGTGGACGGCGGGCAGCACCTCGTCGCGGTTGGCGCGCACCATCGCGTGGTTCTGCCGCACCACGTGTCCCCACCGCAGTGCCTCCAGGCCCGCGTACTGCACGGGGGTCGACATCGCGATGAGGTTGGCCTCCTGCACGATCCGGACGGCCCGGGCGGCGCGGTCGGTGGCGGTGGCGAGGTATCCCAGCCGGTAGCCGGTCATCGCGAGGCTCTTCGAGAAGGAGTAGGAGCTGTGCACGATCCGCTCGGGGACCGGCACGTCGCGTTCCAGTGACGCGGTGGAGACGTGTTCGCCGTCGAAGACGAAGTGCTCGTACGCCTCGTCGCTGATGATCTGCCAGCCCCGGGCGCGTGCCATGTCGATCAACGCGCGCAGGGTCGGGGTGTCGAGGACGGCTCCCGTGGGGTTGGCGGGTGAGTTGATCAGCAGCACCCTGGTGTTCGCGGTCGCGGCGGCCAGCACCGACTCGGGGTCGGTGCGGTAGTCGCGCCCGAGTGGGTAGAACACCGGGCGGAGGCCGGCGAGCAGGGCCTGCTGCAGGTGGATGGGCCAGTGCAGCTCCGGCAGCAGGATCTCCGCGCCGGGTTCGGCCACGGCCTGCATCAGGGCGGCCAGGCCCTGGCAGGAGCCGGGCGTGACGAACAGCCGGGAGACGTCGGTGTCCACACCGTTCTCGTCGGCGAGTTTGCGCACCAGGTGTTCGCGGAGTTCCAGCAGGCCCTCGACCGCGGTGTACTCGGTGCGCCCGGTGGTCACCGCCCGCGCGAGGGCCTGTGCGACCTCGGGCGGCGGAGTGAAGTGGGGCTCGCCGACGTGCAGTTTGGTCACCGGGACACCGCTGACGCGCTCGCGGTCGTCGGCGTCGCGGAAGACGCGGTGCAGTTGGGAGGAGGGGATCGTCGATGCGACCGGGGCGCCGTCCAGCAGGTGGGGTTGAGGGCTCGGCAGGGGCATGACCTCTCCGTTTCGGTCGTGGTGGCGGCGTGCGGAGGGCATCAGGAGGTGCGACCGCCGTCGACGGGAATCAACGCTCCGGTGATCCAGCCGGAGAATTCCGGGTCGAGCAGGCCACACACCCAGCCGGCGACCTCGGCGGGCTGGCCGAAGCGGCCCAGGGGCGTCGCCGCGAGCAACGACGAGCGCAGCGCGGCGGACGCTGCGGTGTCCAGGCCCATGTCGTCCCACATCGGGGTGTCGACCGGTCCGGGGAGGACGGCGTTGACGCGGACGTCCGGGGCCAGTTCCCTGGCCAGTGATCGGGTGAGGCTGTTGAGGGCGGCCTTGCTGGCGCCGTAGAGGGACCGTCCCGGCATGGCCAGCACCCCGCCGACGGACGACACGTTCACCACGGCGCCCCGATGCTGACGCAGGTGGGGGAGCGCCGCGCGGATCAGTGCGGCGGGGGCGCGGACGTTGGTGGCCAGCAGACGGTCGAAGTCGTCGTCCGTGGCGGTGTCGAGCGCCGCGAAGCGGGCCAGGCCGGCGTTGTTGACCAGGCCGTGCACCGTACCGAAGCGGGCCGTGGCGGCGGCCACGATGTGCTCGGCCGCGCCCGGCCGGGTGATGTCGGTGGCGATCACCTCGACGCGGTGGTCACCGGCGGCGGTCAGCCGGCGCAACGCCGCCTCGCGGCGTCCGACCGCGACCACGGTCGCGTCGCGTGCCAGCAGGTGCTCGGCGATGGCGCGTCCCATTCCCGTGCCGGCGCCGGTGACGATCACGGTGCGGCCGGCGATGCCGTCGCCCGGCTCAGCCACGGCCGGTCACGCCCGCGCCGGGGTGGGGGACCGCGACGACGTGACCGGCCGGGGCGGCCGGGTGCTGCGGCGGGTGCGGCCGGGACGCGGGTCCGGTGACGCGATGAGCGGTAGCGAGCATGACCTCCGCCTCGACCGGGCTGGTGTGTGCGGTCCAATCTGTCGGCCGGCGGGCGGGTCGGCATCCGTTCCGACAGAACTGCGCCAGATGCGGACCGGCCGGCGCGGCGGCCGGTGACGATGCGGGGACGGTACGGCCTGTCGCTGCGCCGGTGTCCGGATCCAGGACGGAAGGTGTTGCCGATGAGTTCGCCCACGGCCGGCGCCACGGCGCTCGACCTCGCCGACCCGACGACGTTCGTGCGCAACGACCCGCTCGCGTTCTGGTCCGAGGTCCGTGACCGCAGTCCCGTGTACTGGCACGACGGCCGGGCGGGCCGCCCTGGGTTCTGGGTGGTGTCGCGGTACGCCGACGTGCTCGCCTCCTACGCGGACGCGGCGCGGCTGAGTTCGGCGCGCGGTACGGTGCTGGACGTCCTGCTGCGGGGTGACGACTCCGCCGGTGGTCGGATGCTGGCGGTCACCGACCGGCCGCGTCACCGCGAGCTGCGGAGCGTCATGCTGCGCGCGTTCTCTCCCCGGGTGCTCGGTGAGGTCGTCGGGCGGGTCGAGCGGCGCGCGGAGGAGCTGGTCCGGCGGGTCACCGGGGTCGGAGGTTTCGACTTCGCCACCGAGGTCGCCGAGCATCTTCCGATGGGCACGATCTGTGACCTGCTGTCCGTCCCGGCGGCGGATCGGGCGGACCTGTTGCGGTGGAACAAGAGCGCGCTGTCGTCCGACGAGGCCGACGTCGACCCGTACGCCGCGGTGGAGGCCCGTAACCAGATCCTGCTGTACTTCGTCGACCTCGCGGAGCGGCGGCGGGCCCGTCCCGGTGACGACGTGGTCAGCATGGTCGCCACCGTCACCGTCGGTGGGAAGTTGTTGTCCATCGAGGAGGTCGCGCTGAACTGCTACAGCCTGATTCTCGGTGGTGACGAGTCGTCGCGGGTGTCGGCGATCTGCGCGGTCAAGGCGTTCGCGGACTTCCCCGATCAGTGGCGGGCCGTGCGTGACGGGGCCGTCGCGGTCGACACCGCCGTCGAGGAGGTGGTGCGGTGGGCGACGCCGGCCATGCACTTCGCCCGGACCGCCACCACGGATCTCGAGCTGGGGGGTCGGCAGGTCCGCGCCGGTGACATCGTCACCTTGTGGAACCTGTCCGCGAACTTCGACGAGCGGGAGTTCGACCGGCCGGGCCGGTTCGCCGTGGCGCGTACGCCGAACAGGCACGTGTCGTTCGGCCACGGGCCGCACTTCTGTCTCGGGGCTCATCTCGGGCGGGCCGAGTTGCGGGCGCTGCTCACCGCGCTGGCCGGTGCCGTCCGTGGCATCGAGATGACCGGCTCGCCGCAGCGGGTCTACTCGAACTTCCTCAACGGCTACCGCACCCTCCCGGTCACCTTCGTGGGCCGCTGACCGGCACGGCGGCAGCGGGGCGGGCTGCGGGGGCGGCCCGGCCCGCCGACGCTCGACCGGTGCGTCGGCGGTCGGGTGCCAGCGTGGCCGGGGCGGTCTCCGGTGGCCCGGTCGCTACGCCGACGCCCGCAGCGCGACCTTGTCGACCTTGCCGACGGCCGTGCGCGGGAACTCGTCGAGCGGCACCACCCGGTCGGGGATCTTGTAGGTGGCCAGGCCGCGTTCGCGGAGGAACGACTTGACCGTCGCCGAGGTGACCGGTTCGTCCCGGAGGATGACGAAGGCGACGGTCTTCTCACCGAGCGTGGGGTCGGCCACGCCGACCACCGCCGCGTCCCGGATCGCGGCGTGGGTGAGCAGGTGCTCCTCGACCTCCTCGGCGGGCACCTTCTCCCCGCCCCGGTTGATGACGTCCTTGATGCGTCCGACGACGACGATGCTTCCGTCGGGCCGGCGGCGGACCAGGTCGCCGGTGCGGAAGTAGCCGTCGGGGGTGAACGAGCGACGGTTCTGCTCCTCGGCGCGGTAGTAGCCGCGGATGGTGTACGGGCCGCGTACCAGCAGTTCACCCTCGACGCCGTCGGGGACGGGCCGGTCGTCGGGGTCGACGACGAGGATCTCGTCGTGCGGGGCGAGGGGGCGTCCCTCGGTGGTGAGGACGATCTCCTCCGGGTCGTCCAGCCGGGTGTAGGTCAGCAGCCCTTCGCCGACGCCGAACCACTGCGTCAGCCCGGCGCCGAGGCTGGTGCGTACCTCGGCGGCGCGGGCGGGATCGAACTTGGCGCTGCCGACCTGGAGTGTCAGGTGCGGCAGCCGGGTACCGGACCGGCGGGCGGCGTCGATCCAGAGCCGTACCACGGGTGGCACGAGGGTCGTGAGGGTCACTCGTTCCCGTTGCACCAGGTCGAACACCTCGTCGGGGCGGACGCTGGAGGTGAGTACGGCGGTGCCGCCGACCAGCAGGGTGCCGAGGACGCCGGGGCAGCCGAGGGCGGAGTTGTGGCCGATCGGGTTGACGGCCAGGTAGACGCCGTGCTCGTCGAACCGCAGGGCCTGCGCCGTGGCGCGCATGTTGTAGGCGTAGTCGTCGTGGGTCCGGGGGATGAGCTTGGGCAGGCCGGTGGTGCCGCCGGAGAGCAGGAACAGCGCGGGTTCGCCGGGGTCGACGGCGGGCAGGTCCGGCCCCGGCCGGTGCAGGTCGGTCAGGGCGGTGAACTCCTCGGCGTCACCGCAGACCACGACGTGTTCCAGCGTGGGGACGTCGGCCCGTACCTGTCGGGCCAGTGCGCGGTGGTCGAAGCCCTTGACCTGGTCGGCGACGACCAGGGCGACGGCCTGCGAGTGGGCGCAGAGGTGGGTGAGCTCGACCCTGCGGTGTCCCGGCAGGGCCATGACGGGTATGGCGCCGATCCGCAGCAGCGCGTGGACCACCACGACGAACTCGGGCACGTTGGGCAGTTGGACGACGACCCGGTCCAACGGCGCGATGCCCAGGTTCGCCAGCCCGCCGGTGACGGCGCGGGCCTGCGCCGCCAGGTCGGCGTAGGTGATCCGCCGTTGGCCACACACGAGTGCGGTCCGGTCGGCGTGCCGGGCGCAGGCCTCGTCGAGCAGGTCCCCCAGCGGTCGTCCCTGCCAGTAGCCCTCGCGGCGGTAGCGGGTGGCGAGGTCCTCGGGCCAGGGCACACATCCATCGAGCATCGCGTCCACCCCACAGGGTCGGTGAGCTGACCAGCACGGCGTGTCGACGCCGACGCTCCAGCGTGGCCCGGGTCGTGACGCCGGTGCCGGCCCGGTGACAGGGACCGGAAAGGGATCGTCCAAGGGCGTCCGCCCTGTCGTGATCCTTTCGCCGTCGGGCACCGGCGCGTCGGCGGAGGCTAGCGTCGGTCGCCGGGCAGCGCCCGCGTACCCGGGGACCGCAGAGGACGGAGTGAGCAGGTGCCGACCGTTCCGGAGTTGTTCGAGTCCGTGGTGGCGCGCGCCGGGGACGACCCGGCGGTGATCTTCGGTGCCCGCGTGGTCACCTACGCCGAGCTCAACGCCCGCGCCAACCGGTTGGCGCGGGCGCTGGTCGAGCGGGGCGTCGGCGCCGACACCACGGTGGCGGTGGCGATGCCGAAGTGCGACGAGCTGATGGTGGTGCTGCTGGCCGTGCTCAAGGCCGGCGGCGCCTACCTCCCGCTGGACCCGCAGTATCCCGCCCGGCGGCTGGCGCACATGGTCGACGACGCCCGGCCGGTGTTGCTGGTCCGGTCGGCGGGGGTGTCGCTGGACCTCGGGGCGCCGGTGGCCGAGCTGGTGGTGGACGACCCGGACGCGGTGCGGGACATCGGGTCGCGGCGGGGCGACGACCTGACCGACGGGTGCCGGGCTGCTCCGCTGGACCCCCGGCACCTGATGTACGTCATCTACACGTCGGGTTCGACGGGGACGCCCAAGGGTGTCGCCGTGACCCACCAGGGCGTCGCCGACATCGTGGCCGCCCAGTCCGCGTCGATCGCGCCCGGACCGGGTGACCGGGTGCTCCAGTGGGCGTCGATCAGTTTCGACGCGGCGTTCTGGGACTGGTCGGCGGCGTTGCTGTCGGGGGCGGCGCTGGTCGTGGCCCCGGCCGAGGAACTGCTGCCCGGCGAACCGCTGCGCGCCACGCTGCGCCGTCACGCGGTCACCCACGCGGTGCTGCCGCCGGTCGCGCTGAGCGTCACCGACCCCGACGGCGTGCTGGTCGGCGGCACGCTGATGTCCACCGGTGACGCGTGCACGCCCGCCCTGGTGGCCAGGTGGTCGCCGGGGCGGCGGATGTTCAACGGGTACGGGCCGACCGAGACGACGGTCGGGTCGACCATCGCCGGTCCCGTCACCGTCGCCGACGAGATCACCATCGGGACGCCGTGGTCGGGCAACAGCGTGTACGTCCTCGACGAGCGGCTGCGTCCGGTCCCCGACGGCCGCGACGGTGAGCTGTACCTGGCCGGTAACGGTGTGGCGCGCGGATACCTGAACCGGCCGGGGCTGACCGCCGACCGTTTCGTGCCGGACCCGTTCGGGCCGCCGGGCAGTCGCATGTACCGCTCCGGTGACCGGGGCCACCGCCGCGCGGACGGGCAGGTGGTCTTCTCCAGCCGGGGCGACGGCCAGGTGAAGGTCCGTGGTTTCCGCGTCGAGCTGGGCGAGGTCGAGGCGCGGTTGGCGGCGCACCCGGCCGTGGACGTCGCCGCCGTGGTGGTGGTCGGCGACCTCGCGGGCGCGCGCCTCGCCGCCTACGTCAGCACCGTCGACGGCGTCGAGGTGCCGGCTGCCGAGCTGCGCGCCCACTCGGCGCAGACCCTGCCGGAGCACATGGTGCCGTCGTCGGTCCGGGTGCTGCGACGGCTCCCGGTCACCGCCAACGGCAAGATCGACCGTACGGCGTTGCGGGATCTCGCCGCGTCGGCGGCGTACCGGGCGGGGGAGCGCGGCGGTGAGGCGTCCGCGTCGGTGGAGCGCCGGCTGTGTGCGATGGTCGGGGAGCTGTTGGCGGTGCCGGAGGTCGGGCCGGGCGACAACTTCTTCACGCTGGGCGGTCACTCGGTGCTGGCGACCCGGTTGGCCGGTCGGATCCGCGACGAGTGGGGTGTGACCCTGCCGATGCGGACGGTGTTCGAGAAGGGCACCCTGGCCGAGCTCGCCTCGGCGGTGCGGGAGGCTACGGCAGGGTGACCGCGCCCCACTCGTGCGGGGGCACGTCCCGCAGGTGCCGGGTGAACTCCCACAGGTGGCCTTCGAGGTCGCGGACCAGGTACTGGCGCAGCCCCCACGGCTTGTCCGTCACGGGCGCGACGATGTCGGCGCCGGCTGCGGTGGCGCGGACGAAGTGCGCGTCGACGTCGGGCACCCAGACGATGACCTGTTTGCAGGTGTGCCCGCCGGTGCAGGCGCCGGTGTGCCGTCCGCCGGCCGACCGGACCATGACGATGCCACCGCCCGTGTCGAGGTCGGCATGGCGGATGGTCCCGGTGGCCGGCTGCCGGAGGAGCAGGCGGAATCCGAAGACGCCCACGAGCCAGTCGACGGCACGGTCGGGGTCGGCGTAGGCGAGTTCGACGACCACGTGGGGAAAGCCGCGAGCCGGGTCGTACACGGGGTCTCCTTCGTTGCGCGATTCCTTCCGGGAGGCTAGCCACCTCCGGTTGCCACCGGCGCGCGTGACGAAGCATCTGTGACAGACGGCTGGGAGAAGGGCCGGAGTCGCGGCCCGCGCCGAGCGGGAAGTGTGCGCCCCGGGTCGTCGTCATCCGCGGGGTGACGGCTGTAACGGTGGTGATTGCAGATGCCGCCGGTTCGGTCCGGATCCGAGCATTGGGCACCGAGACAGCCGTACCGCGAGATCCGTCAACGACCGTGAGTGGGGAAGACATGCGCACCATCGGCGGCCCCGAGATTGCCGACAGCACGCGGGAATGCGTCGCGACGTCGGTCGGTGCCACCGCCACGAGCTTGTGCGGGCGCGCCGGCCACGGGTGCCGCTGTCCCGTACCCGGCCCGGGCTGTCCCTCGTGACCACGCCCGGGGACGGCACGGCCCACGACACCTCGGTCCCGCCGCGTCTCGACGACGCCGGGTGTCGGCGGATGCTCGCCCTGGGGCACGGTGGCCCCGCCGTCGCAGCCCCGACCACGGTGCCCGAGATGTTCGCGGCCGTGGCGCGGCGTCTGCCCGGCGCGCTCGCCGTCGTCGACGGTGCGCGGGAGCTGACCTACGGCGACCTGGACCGCCGCGCCAACCGCTTCGCGCACCTGCTGGTCGACCGTGGCGTCGGTGCCGACGACGTCGTCGCGCTGCTGCTGCCCCGCTCGGTCGACCTCGTCGTCGCCGTCCTCGGCGTCCTGAAGGCCGGTGCCGCCTACCTGCCCGTCGACCCCGGTCACCCGGCGGCCCGGATCCAGCGGCTGCTCGCCGACGCGAGACCCGCGCTGGTCGTTGACGACGCGCGGACGGTGACCGGGGCCGGGGACCGGCCCGCGACCGCGCCGCAGGTCCGGCACCGGCCGGAGCAGGCCGCGTACGTCATCTTCACCTCCGGCTCGACCGGTGCGCCCAAGGGTGTGGTGGTCAGCCATCGCGGCATCGCCGACCTGGTGGCCGCCCAGCGCCGGCACCTCGGTCTGGGGGCGGGCAGCCGGGTCGCCCAGGTCTTCTCGCCGGCCTTCGACGCCTCGGTGTGGGAGATCCTCGGCGCGCTGCTCACCGGCGCCACGCTCGTCGTCGGGCCGGCAGACAACCCGTTCGGGGTGCTGACCGGCCCGGCGGCGCTCACCCATGCCACGGTCACGCCGTCGGTGCTCGCCGCGCTGCCCGTCGCCGCCGTCCGGGTGCCGACCCTGGTCGTCGCCGGGGAGGCGTGCCCGGTCGAGCTGGCCGCCGCCCTGTCCCCGGGCCGCCGCATGATCAACGCCTACGGTCCGACCGAGACGACGATCTGCGCCACGGTCAGCGACCCGTTGGCCGGCGCGGGCCCGGTGCCGATCGGCCGGCCGATCGCCGGCACCCGGGTGTACGTGCTGGACGACCGGCTCCGGCTCGTCCCGCCCGGCGTTCCGGGCGAGCTCTACGTGGCCGGCACCGGGGTGGCGCGCGGGTACCTGCGCCGCTTCGGGTTGACGGCGGGCCGGTTCGTGGCGGACCCGTTCGGTGCCGGGGAACGGATGTACCGCACCGGGGACGTGGTGCGGTGGTCGGCCGGCGGGCAGCTCGAGTTCGTCGGCCGCGCCGACGACCAGGTCAAGATCCGCGGGTTCCGGGTCGAACCCGGCGAGGTCGAGGCGGTCGTCGCGGCCTGCCCCGGGGTCCGCCGGGCCGCGGTGGTGGTGCGCGAGGACGGCCCGGGTGGCAAACGGCTGGTCGCGTACGTGGTCGGCGACGGGGCCGGGGTGCGGGACTTCGCCGCCGGGCGGCTGCCCGAGCACCTGGTCCCCGCCGCGGTGGTGGAGCTCGACGCGCTGCCGGTGACCGGCAACGGCAAACTCGACCGGGCCAGGCTGCCGGCGCCGGTCGACGCCCGGACCGCCCGCGCGGCGCCCACCCGCTACGAGACCGCCCTCTGCGCGATCTTCGCCGACGTGCTGGGCCTGCCCACGGTCGGCGGCACGGACGACTTCTTCGCCCTCGGCGGCCATCCGCAGCTCGCGATCCGCGTCGTCGGCCGGGTCCGCTCGACGCTCGGCCGCGAGGTGTCCCTGCAGTCCCTGTCCCGGAACCCGACCGCCGAGGGCCTCGCCCGCATCCTCGACTCGGCTCCCCAAGCCCGGCCCCGGCTGCGCCGGATGCCCCGTCCGGAGGATGCCTCGTGATCCCGTTGTCGTTCGCGCAGCGCCGGTTGTGGTTCCTGCACCAGATCGACGGTGGCAGCGCCTACAACAGCTCCATCGCGCTGCGGTTGACCGGTGACCTCGACGTGGCGGCGTTACGGGCCGCGCTGCGCGACGTCGTCGCCCGGCACGAGGTGTTGCGCACGGTGTTCCCGGCAGTGGACGGGGAGCCGCACCAGCAGGTGCTCGCCGTGCCGGACACGGTGGAGCTGACGCGGATCACCGTCGACGAGGTCGCCTCCGCCGCGGCGTACCCCTTCGATCTGGCGCGGGAGGCGCCGCTGCGGGCGTCGCTCGCGGTGGCCGGTGACCGGGAGCACGTGCTGGTGCTGGCGATGCACCACATCGCCGTGGACGGCTGGTCGATGGGTCCGCTGGCCCGGGACCTCGCCGTGGCCTACCGGGCGCGCCGCGCCGGCGAGCCGCCCGGCTGGGCACCGCTGCCGGTGCAGTACGTCGACTACACCCTCTGGCAGCGGGAGCTGCTCTCCTCCGGCGGGTTGCTCGACCAGCAGGTCGCCTACTGGCGGCGGGCCCTGGCGGGCCTGCCGGAGGAGCTGGCGCTGCCGGTCGACCGGCAGCGACCGGCGGTGGCGTCCTTCGCCGGTGGGGTGGTGGCGGTCGAGATCCCACCGGAGCTGCACGCCCGCCTGGCCGCGCTGGCCCGGTCGCACGGGGTGACCCTGTTCATGGTGGTCCAGGCGGCGGTGGCGGTGGTGCTGTCGCGGCTCGGCGGCGGGGACGACATCCCGTTGGGCACCCCGACCGCCGGACGGATGGACGAGGCGCTCGACGAACTGGTCGGCTTCTTCGTCAACACGCTGGTGGTGCGGACGGACCTGTCCGGCGATCCGACCTGCGCCGAGCTGCTGAGCCGGGTCCGGGAGACCGGCCTGCAGGCCCTCGACCATCAGGACGTGCCGTTCGAGCGGCTCGTGGAGGAGCTCGCGCCGGCCCGGTCCACGGCCCGGCACCCGCTCTTCCAGGTGATGGTCGCCGTGCAGACCACCGGCGTGTCCCCGGTCGAGCTCGGCGGGCTGCGGATGGAGCCGGTGCCCACCGGCCCGCCACCGGCCCGCTTCGATCTCAACCTGCAGCTCGTCGAGCGGCCCGGTGCCGGCGGGGTGCGCGGCGGCCTCACCTACGCCACCGACCTGTTCGACGAGTCCACCGTGCGGGGCATGGTGGACTGCCTGCTGCGGGTGCTGGCGGCGATGGCCGCGGATCCGTCCGCGCCGGTCGGCCGGATCGACGTGCTGGGGCCGGCGCGGCGGCGGGAGCTGCTGGCGGCGGGTGACGGTGGCGCCGCGGCGGTGCGGGACGTGTCGCTGGGGGAGCTGTTCGCGGAGCAGGTGGCGCGGACCCCGGACGCGGTCGCGGTGGTCGACGGCGAGCGGCGGCTGACGTACGCGCAGGTGGACGTCGCGGCGGGCCGGCTGGCGTCGTGGCTGCGGGGTCGGGGGGTGGGCCCGGAGTCGCTGGTGGGTCTGTGGCTGGACCGGTCGGCGGAGCTGACCGTGGCGATGCTGGCGGTGTGGAAGGCCGGTGGCGCGTACCTGCCGTTGGATCCGGACCATCCGGTGCGGCGGGTGCGGGACATGGTCGAGGACGCCCGGCCGGTGGTGGTGCTGTCGTCGCGGCCGGCGCCGGGGTGCGTGGTGCTGTCGGATGTCGAGCTGCCGGAGGCGGTCTGCGCCGGGGTCGGGGTGCGCGCGGAGCAGCCGGCGTTCGTGATCTACACGTCGGGGTCGACGGGCCGGCCGAAGGGTGTGGTGGTGCAGCACCGGGCCGTGGTCCACCGGCTGGCGGCGTTGCAGCGGGAGTTCGGGTTGTCGGCTGCGGACCGGGTGCTGGTGAAGACCCCGTCCGGGTTCGACGTGTCGTTCTTCGAGTACGTCTGGCCGTTGTTGCAGGGGGCGGTCCAGGTGGTGGGGCGGGCCGACGGGCACCGGGATCCCGACTACCTGGCCGAGGTGATCGTCGCCGAGCGGGTGACGGTGGTCCAGTTCGTGCCCTCGATGCTGCGGGTCTTCCTCCAGTCGTCGAAGGCGGCGGCGTGCACGGGCCTGCGGGTGGTGATCTGTGCCGGTGAGGCGTTGCCGCAGGACCTGGCCTGGGAGTCGGTGCGGGTGCTGGGCGTGCCGCTGGCCAACCTGTACGGGCCCTCCGAGGCGGTGCTGTACTGCACGTCGGCGCGGATCGACGCCGGTGACCCGGTGACGATCGGTGGGCCGATCGCGCACACCCACGCGTACGTGCTCGACGACCGGCTGCGGCTCGTCCCGCCCGGCGTCGCGGGTGAGCTCTACGTGACGGGTGCGGGGCTGGCGCGCGGGTACCTGCGCCGCTTCGGGTTGACGGCGGGTCGGTTCGTGGCGGACCCGTTCGGTGCCGGCGGGCGGATGTACCGCACCGGGGACGTGGTGCGGTGGTCGGCGGGTGGGGCGCTGGAGTTCGTCGGCCGCGCCGACGACCAGGTGAAGATCCGCGGGGTCCGGATCGAGCTGGGTGAGATCGAGGCGGTGGTCGCGGCCTGCCCCGGGGTGCGCCGGGCGGCGGTGGTGGTGCGCGAGGACGAGCCCGGTGAAAAGCGGCTGGTCGCGTACGTGGTCGGCGACGGCGACGGGGTGCGCGACTTCGTGGCCGAGCGCCTGCCGGAGAACATGGTGCCGGCCGCGACGGTGGAGCTGGAGTCGCTGCCGGTGTCGGTCAACGGCAAACTCGACCGCGCGGCGCTGCCCGCGCCCGTCTTCGACGCGACCGGGCGGGGGCCGCGGACCCTCCGGGAGGAGATCATCGGCGCGGAGTTCGCCGCCGTGCTGGGGCTGGCCTCGGTCGGTGTCACGGACAGCTTCTTCGACCTCGGCGGCCACTCGTTGCTGGTGGTCACGCTGGTCGAGCGGTTGCGGGCCCGCAACGTGGCGGTCGACGTGCGGACCCTCTTCGAGGCGCCCACCGTCGAGCGGCTGGCGGCGGTGGCCGGTCAGCCGGAGGTGACGGCTCCGGAGCCGGCGGTGCCGCCCGACGCCACCGTGCTCACCCCCGAGATGGTGCCGATGGCGGGGCTGCCGGCCGACGAGGTGGCGGCCGTCGGCGCCGCGACCTGCGGCGGCGTGGGCAACGTCGCCGACGTCTACCCCCTGGCGCCGCTGCAGGAGGGCCTGTTCTTCCACCACCGGCTCGGCGACGCGGCCGGGGGCGACCCGTACGAACTGCGGCTCGTCGTCCGGTTGGGCTCCGCCGCCGAGGTCGCCGACTTCCTCGCCGGCTGGCAGGCGGTGATCGACCGGCACGACATCCTGCGCACCGCCCTGGCCTGGGAGGGGCTGACCCATCCGGTGCAGGTCGTCCACCGGCACGCGACCCTGCCGGTCACCGAGCTCGGCCCGGACGACCTCACCCGCGTCGCCGACCCGGCCGACCGGGACCTGCCGCCGCTGGACCTGCGGCGGGCGCCCCTGATGGACGCGCACGTCGCCGGCGTCCGGGTGCTCCTGCGGGTGCACCACCTGATCCTCGACCACACCGCGCTGGGCGTGGTCCTCGACGAGGTGCGCGCGGTGATGCGGGGCGAGTCCGCCGACCTGCCGGCGCCGCTGCCCTACCGGACCTTCGTGGCCCAGGCGTTGTCCGGGGTCAGCCGGGCCGAGCACGTCGCGTACTTCCGGCGGCTGCTCGCCGACGTCACCGAGCCGACGGCGGCCTTCGGGGTGCTCGACGTGCGCGGGGACGGCCGGGGCGCCACCCACGCCCGGGCCGTCCTCGACGCGGGCGTGGCCGTCCGCGTCCGGGAGGCCGCCCGTCGTCGGGGGGTGACCCCGGCGACGTTCTTCCATGTGGTCTGGTCGCGGGCGCTCGCCGCCATGTCGGGCCGCGACGACGTCGTCTTCGGCACGATGGTCTTCGGCCGGCTCCGGGCCGGTGCCGGCGGTGACCGGGTACCGGGCCTGTTCCTCAACACCCTGCCCGTCCGCGCCCGGGTCGCCGGGGTGGCGGTGGCCGACGCGCTCGGCGCGATGCGTGCCCAGCTCGCCGAGGCGATGGTGCACGAGCACGCCCCGCTCGGGCTCGCCCAACCGGTCAGCGGCGTGACCGCGCCGACGCCGCTGTTCACCACCCTGCTCAACTACCGGTACGGCGGGGACGCCGCCCCCGTCTTCGACGTGGTCGCGGGCCGGGAACGCACGAACTATCCCCTGGACGTCTCGGTCGACGACCTCGGCGAGGCGGGCTTCCGGTTCAGTGTGCACGCCGTCGCGCCCATCGACCCGCAGGTGGTCTGCGCCGTGCTGCGCACGACGACGCTCGGTGTCGTCGAGGCGGTGGAGACCCTGCCCGGGCAGGACCTCGCCCTGGTGGACGTGGTGGCCGCCCCCGGCCCGGCCGACCCGGGCCGGCGGGGGCGGGCGGTGACCCTAGGGGAGGTGTTCGCCGCGCAGGTGGCGCGGTCGCCGGAGGCGGTGGCGGTGGTCGACGGCGAGCGGCGGCTGACGTACGCGCAGGTGGACGTCGCGGCGGGACGGCTGGCGTCGTGGCTGCGCGGTCGGGGGGTGGGCCCGGGGTCGCCGGTCGGCCTGTGGCTGGACCGGTCGGCGGACCTGGTCGTGGCGATGCTGGCGGTGTGGCGGGCCGGGGGCGCCTGCCTGCCGCTGGAGCCGGACGATCCGCACGGGCGGGTGCCCGACGTGGTCGCCGGGGCCCGGCCGGTGGTGGTGCTGTCGTCGCGCCCGGCGCCGGGCTGCACGCCGCTGTCCGAGGTGGACCTACCGGCGGTCGGACCCGTCGGGGCCGGGCGCCCCGGGGCCGGGGTGGCGGCGGAGCATCCGGCGTATCTCGGCCACCCGGCGACGCCGGGTGTGGCGCTGTCCCACCGGGCGGTGCTGAACCGGTCGGCGGCGTTGCAGGCCGGGTTCGGGCTGTCGGCCACCGACCGGGTGCTCGTGGCGACCCCGGTCGACCACGTCTGGCCGCTGCTGCACGGGGCGACCCTGGTGGTGGCCCGCGCCGGCGGCTCCCTGGCGGCGACGATCGCCGCGCAGCGGGTGACCGTGGCGCAGCTCCTGCCGCCGGCGCTGCGGACCCTCGCGCAGTCGCCGGACCCGGGCGCGTGCCCGGACCTGCGGGCGCTCGGGTGCCTCGGGGCGGGGGCGCCGCCCGAGGCCACCTGGCGGGGGGTGCCGGTCACCCCCGTGTACGACCCCACCGGCGCGACCCCGGTGGTGGCGGGACACCCCCCGGCGGACGCGGCCCTGCGGGTGCTCGACGGCCGGCTGCGGCCGATCCCTGCGGGCGTGGCGGGGGAGCTGTACGTGACGGGGGCGGGGCTGACACACGACTGGCGGGACCCGTCCGGGCCGACGGCGGGTCGGTTCGTGGCGGACCCGTTCGGTGCCGGTGGGCGGATGTACCGCACCGGGGACGTGGTGCGGTGGTCGGCGGGTGGGGCGCTGGAGTACGTCGGCCGCGCCGGGGACCGGGAGCGGGGGCCGGGGTCGCGGGCCGACGCCGACGCCCCGGCCGGCTGGGCGCCGCCGGAGGGTCCCGACGAGCAGACGATCGCGGCGGTCTGGTCCGAGCTGCTCGGCGTCGACGGCGTCGGCCGGTACGACGACTTCTTCGCCCTGGGTGGGCACTCGCTGCTGGCCCTCACGATGGTCGAGCGGCTGCGCACGCGGGGGCTCGACCGCACCGTGCGGATGGTCTTCGACCACCCGACCGTGGCCGGGCTGGCGGCCGGGCTGCCCGGCGGGCCGGTCGTCGCCGAGCTGCCGCCCTTCGCCGGGCTGACCCCGCAGGAGGTCGACGGCATCGCGGCCGGCCACGCGGGCGACCTGCAGGACGTCCATCCCCTCATCCCGTTGCAGGAGGGCATCCTCTACCACCATCTGCTGGCCCCGGAGACCGACGGTTACGTGCTCTCCCAGCTGCTCGCGGTGGACAACCGGGAGCGGCTGGACGCCTTCCTGGCCGCGCTGAACGCCGTCGTGCAGCGGCACGACATCCTGCGGACGTCGTTCCACTGGGCGGGCCTGCGGCACCCGGTGCAGGCGGTGTGGCGGCACGCGACCGTGGCCGTCGAGGAGGTCGAGCCCGCCCGGCTGACCGGGCCGGTGCGGATGGACCCCTCGCGCCCACCGCTGCTGCGGGTGCTGCTGGCGCGGGACGGGGACGGGCCGCAGTGGCTGGCGCGGGTGCTGCTGCACCACCTGGTCGGCGACCACACCTCGATGGCGGTCGTCCACTCCGAGGTCGCGGCCATCCTGGCCGGCCGGGAGCTGCCCCGGCCGGTGCCGTACCGGGAGGCGGTGGCCCAGGTGCTCGCCGGCGGCCGGGCGGAGGACCACGACCGGTTCTTCACCGAGCTGCTGGCCGGCGTGTCGGAGCCCTGCGCCCCGTACGGGATCCTGGACGTGCGCGGCGACGGTACGGCGCTGACCGAGGCGCGTGGCGTCGCCGACGGCCGGGCGGTCCGGGAGCTGGCCCGGCGCTGCGGGGTCCCCACCGCGGCGGTGGTGCACCTGGCGTGGGCGCTGGTGCTGGGCCGGTTGACCGGCCGCGACGACGTCGTCTTCGGGACGGTGCTCTCCGGCCGCATGCACGTCGGCGGGAGCGCCGAGCGGGCCCTGGGCCTGTTCGTCAACACGCTGCCGATCCGCGTCGACGCCGCCGGGCACACCGTGGGCAGCGGGTTGCGGGAGGTCCAGCGCCTGGTGGCCGGGTTGATCCGGCACGAGCAGGCACCCCTGGCGCAGGCGCAACGGTGCAGCGCGGTGCCCGCCGGGACGCCGCTGTTCACCAGCCTGCTCAACGTCCGGCGGCACGACCCGCAGGCCGCCGGTCCGCAGCGGAGCTGGACGGGCATCACCACGCTCGGCGGCGCGGGCGGCACGAACTACCCGCTCGTCGCCTCGGTGGACGACGGCGGCGACGACCTCGTCGTGACCGTGCAGGCCCGGTCCCCGATCGACCCGGAGCAGGTGTGCGCGCTGCTGGGCCGGGCCCTGTCGGCGCTGACCGGCGGAGACGACGTGGCGCTGGACCGGCTGGAGATCGTGCCGGCGGTGCCGAGCCCGCCCGGGCCGACCGGCGGCGGCGAGAGCGTGCCCGAGGCGTTCGCCCGGCAGGCGCGGGCGACCCCGGACGCGGTGGCGGTGCAGCACGGCGACCGCAGCGTCACCTACGCCGAGCTGGCGGCGGCCGCCGACCGGATCGCCGCCGGCCTGGTCCGGGCCGGCGTCCGGCGCGGCTCGCGGGTGGCCGTCAGCGCCGGCCGGGGCGTGGACCTGGTCGCCGGGCTGCTCGGCATCCTGCGGGCCGGGGCGGTGTACGTGCCGCTGGACCCGGCGGATCCGCCGGCGCGGCGACAGTGGGCGCTGGCCGACGCCGACCCGGTCCTGCTGCTCGACGAGGCGACGCTGGCCGAGCTGCTGCGCGCCGGGACGCCGGCGGCGTCGCCGGGGGTGCCGGTGGGCGGCGCCGACGCGGCGTACGTCATGTACACGTCGGGTTCGACCGGGGTGCCGAAGGGGGTCGTGGTCGAGCACCGCAACATCGTGTCGCTGGTACGGGACAACGGTTTCTTGGGGCTCGGGCCCGACGACGCGGTCGCCTTCGCGGCGAACCCGGCGTTCGACGCGGCGACCTGGGAGCTGTGGGCGCCGCTGCTCCACGGGGCCCGGGTGGTGGTCGTCGACGAGCCGGACGTGCTGGCCGCCGACCGGTTCGCGGCGCTGCTCACCGCGGCGCGGGTGACGGTGCTGTGGCTGACCGCCGGGCTCTTCCACCAGTACCGCGAGCAGCTCGGTGACGTCTTCGCCGGTCTGCGGTGCCTGATCGCCGGTGGGGACACCCTCGACCCGGCGAGCGTGCGGCGGGTGCTGCGCTCCGGTGCCCCGCAGGTGTTCCTCAACGGGTACGGGCCCACCGAGAGCACCACCTTCGCGCTGGTCCACCGGATCGGGGCGGGGGAGTGGGACAGCGTGCCGATCGGCCGGCCGGTCGCCGGACGGCACGTGCACCTGCTGGACTCCCGGGGGCGTCAGGTGCCGCCCGGCGTGGTCGGTGAGCTGTATCTCGGCGGCACCGGGCTCGCCCAGGGGTACCTGGGCCGGCCCGCGCTCACCGCCGCCCGCTTCGTCGCGGACCCGTACGCCGCCGACGGCTCCCGGCTCTACCGCACCGGGGACCTCGGCCGGTGGCTGCCGGACGGCACCGTGGAGTTCCTGGGCCGCAACGACGTCCAGCTCAAGGTGCGTGGTTTCCGGGCCGAACCCGGCGAGGTGGAGGCCCGGCTGGGCGAGCACCCCTCCATCGCCGCGTGTGTCGTCGTCGTCGCGGGGGACCGGCTCGTCGCCTACTGCGTGCCGGCGGGGGAGCACGGGATCGACCCGGTGGCGCTGCGCGGTCATGTGGCCGCCCAGGTGCCGGCCTTCCTGGTGCCGGCGGCGTTCGTGGCGCTGGACGCGCTGCCGCTGACCCGCAACGGCAAGGTCGACCGGGCGGCCCTGCCCGACCTCGACGCCGGGGCCGTCGCGCGCGCCGACTACGAGCCCCCGCAGGCTGGAGTCGAGCGGCTGATCGCCGACATCTGGGCCGAGACGCTCGGCGTCGCCCGGGTCGGCCGCCACGACAACTTCTACGCGCTCGGCGGTCACTCGCTGCTCGCGGTGCGGGTCGCCGAACAGATCCGCGCGGGTGGGCTGGAGTGCGACGTCCGCATGGTGGCGGCCACGCCGACCCTGGCGGACCTCGCGGCGGCGGCGAGCCGGGAGGCGCGGACGAGCGCGCCGCCGCGCTCCGGCGGACCGGTCGCCGGCCGCCGCTACGACCTGACCTGGGGTCAGCGGGGCATCTACGAACACTTTCGGCGCAACGGGTTCGCGATGGAGGCGGGCATCGTGCCGGTGCACTGGGCGCTCCCGCGACCGTGCCCGCCCGAGGCGGTGCGTCGCGCCCTGGACCATCTGGTGCACCGGCACGAGTGCCTGCGCACGGTCTACCTCGACGACACCGGGACACCGGTCGGGCCGGGGAATCCCGCGCCGGTGGGGCGGGTCCGCCAGCGGATCGACCCCGCCGGCCCGGTCCCGGTGGCGCTGACCGACCGTGCTCCGGCGGAGGTGCTGGACGCGGCGGCCACCCTCGATCCGTTCGCCGCCTCGGCGTTGCAGGTGCAGCTGATCGGTACCGGCGCGGGGGTGGTCGCCGTCGCGGGCGGGATCTCGCACATGGCGGTGGACACCTTCGGTCTCACCACCCTGGAGGCGGAGTTCCGGCACTGCCTGCGTGCGGCTCTCGACGGTGTGCCCGTCGACGGTCTGCCGCCGGTGCGGCAACCCCGGGAACTGGCCGTGGAGGAGGCGACCCCGACCGCGGCGGCGGCCGGCGCGGAGGCGATGCGGTACCTGCGGTCGCTGCTGCAGCGGGCGCCCCGGGTGTACCTCACGGCGGGGCAGCCACGGTCACAGCTGCGGGTGTCCCAGGTGCGTGGCATCTCGTGGCGCCTGCAGCAGGCGGTCGACCAGGTGGCGAAGGAGTGCTCGGCGGCGGTGCCGGCGGTGCTGGAGACGCTGGTGGCGGCCCTGCTGGCCGCGCACACCGGTGAGCCCCGGGTGCTGCTGCGGACGCTGCACGCCCGGCGGCACTGGTTCTCCGGCGTCTCCTACGTCGCCCCGCAGTCGCTGCCGTCGCACATCCTGCTCGACGTGCCCGCCGGCTGCTCGTTCGAGGAGGTGCTCGAACGGGCCCGCGCGGCGCGGGCGGAGGCCGCCGCGCGCACTGACTTCGACGTCTGCGACATGCTCGACCTGCATGCCGAGATCGGTGCCGGCATCGGCCGGTTCCCGGACGGTTTCGTGCTCTTCAACTGCTGGGACGCGGAGCCGGCGGTGCCGGACGCGGAGCCGGCCGGCACGCGGCCCGCGCAGGTCGAGGTCCGGCCCGAGACGAGCATGCTGCTGGACATGCAGGCCGAGATCGCCTGCGGCACGCACGCCGTGCCGGGCGGCATGTGGATCAAGTTCGGCTTCAGTGAAGCACTCATCGGCACCACCGCGCAGACCTTCCTGCACCGCCTCGAGCTGTTCGCCGAAGCGGTGTCGGCCGGTCCCGGCGCGCCCCTCCCCACCCTGACAAGCCTAGGAGTGAGCCATGCAGAACCCCACCGTCAGCAGGGACCTGCTCGTCCTGGGTGAGGAACTCGAGATGTACGCGCCCAGCGAGCACGAGGCGGACTTCCAGTACCAGGAGATCTTCCGGCACGAGTGCTACGACCGGTTCACCCTGCGGGCCGAGCCGGCCATCGTGGACGTGGGTGCGAACATCGGCCTTTTCACGGTCTTCGCCAAGCGGCGCTGGCCGCAGGCGCGGATCCTCGCCTTCGAACCGGTGCCGGCCACGGCGGCGTACCTGCGCCGCAACATCGCGCTGCACGGCCTGCGCGACGTGACCGTCGTGCGGGAGGCGCTGGGCGAGACCGACGGCACCGAGATCACGATGGTCAACTACCCGAACCTGCCGGGCAACTCGACCCGTTATCCACAGGACAAGCAGCTCCAGATCGACGCGGTGGCCCGCCGTCACCCGGACTGGGACCTCGTCGAGCAGTACCGGGCCGAGCGGGTGACGGTGCCGCTGAGCCGACTGTCGTCACACCTGTCCGGGCTGCCGCACGTCGATCTGTTGAAGGTGGACGCCGAGGGCGCCGAGCTGGAGATCCTGCGGGGGATCGCGCCGGAGCACTGGCCGGGCATCGACAACGTGGTGGCGGAGGTGCAGGACCTGCACTCCCGGCTGGAGGCGACCCGGGCACTGCTCACCGAGCGCGGGTTCCGCTGCGAGGTCGAGCCGTCCCCGATGGTCTACCCCGAGATCCGGACCTATCTCGTCACCGCCCGCCGGCCGGTCTGAGGGCGGCGTGCCGGCGATCCGGGGCAGCGTCAGTGTTTGCCCCCGTTACGGATCGTATCCCTGCGCTGACGCGGTGCGCCGGGGATAGCTTTGCGACTCATGGATGTTGCACCCGTGCTGTGCGGCGACTTCACCCTGGACCGCCGCGCAGCGGAGAGCTACCTGCAACGGAAGGACGCGCAGCTGGCGGCGCTTCCGCGCCGGCCTGACCGGACCGCGCACGAGCAGGCCCGGGCCGAGGCGGTGCACGCCGACGCCCGCCGGTTCCGGTCCGACTTCCTCAGCCTGCACGCCGAGTCGGTGTACGACGACCTGACCGCCCGCCGCACCACGACGCCCCGCCTCGGTGAGCTCGCCCACCGGGCGGGGGTCGCCTTTCCCGGGCTGGCGCCGACCGCCGCGCAGTTGGCCGAGGAGGCGGGCCGGCCGCAGGCCCTCAAGGAGGGGCGCGAGATCGACCAGGGGATTCTCTTCCACGCGCTGCTGTCCGCGCCGGTCGCGGGTGCGCACCTGGTCGAGGCGATGTTGCGGCCGACCGCGCGGGCGGTCGGGCTGCGGGAGCGCTACGAGAGGACGGGCCGGGTCGAGCTCGAGGCGGCCCGGGTGGAGCGGCGGGGTGCCGCCGGGCACGTGACGATCACGAACGTCGGCTGCCTCAACGCCGAGGACAACCTGCACGTGGCCGACGTGGAGACGGCCGTCGACCTGGTGCTGCTGGATCCGGCGACCCGGGTGGGCGTGCTGCGGGGTGGCCCGATGACCCATCCCCGCTACGCCGGCCGGCGGGTCTTCAGCGCCGGGATCAACCTCAAGCACCTGCGCTCGGGTGAGATCTCGTTCATCGACTTCCTGCTGCGCCGCGAGCTCGGTTACCTCAGCAAGATCGTACGCGGGGTCGCCGGGGTGCGGCCCCGGACGGTGCAGAAGCCCTGGCTGGCGGTGGTCGACACGTTCGCCATCGGAGGCGGCGCCCAGATCCTGTTAACCTGTGACCGAGTGATTGCCGTCCGTGATTCCTGGATCAGCCTGCCCGCCGCCCGGGAGGGCATCGTGCCCGGCGTGGCCAACCTCCGGCTGACCCGCTTCGTGGGCTCCCGGGCGGCCCGCCGCCTGATCCTCGGTGGGGCGCGGATCCGGGCCGGCGAGCCGGAGGGCGGCCTCTTCTTCGACGAGGTGGTCGACGAGTCGGCGGTGGACGCCGCGATCGACGACGCCGTCGCGGATCTGGCCACCCCGGCCGTGGCCACCAACCGTCGGATGCTCAACCTCGCCGAGGAGCCCGTCGACGGCTTCCGTCACTACCTCGCCGAGTACGCCCTGGAGCAGGCGGTGCGCGCCTACAGCCCCGACGTCCTCGACAAGGTGGCCGCATTCCACTGACCGGTGCCCCAGGGGCAGCATTTACCCCATCGCGGGGCAAACATCGACAAACTTCTTGCCGGTGCGCTGATTCCGCCGCAATGATTGGCGGCAGCGAGCGAGACGCTCCCGGCTGTGATCGAGGCTCGAGCACGGGCGCTCGACTGGGGGGAAGGCTAGGTCGTGACCCAATCCATCGTGGCCTGTGAGACGTGCCGGACGCAGATCGACCGATCGAGCGCCGTCACATCGAGCACCTCGGCCCGGTACTGCTCGAACGCCTGCCGGCAGCGCGCCTACCGGTTGCGCCGCAAGGTCGGCGGTGCCACGGTCGCCGGTTCCGGCCCACGGTCGACGCACCTGAGCAGTTTCGTCGGTCGCGTCGACGAGCTGGTCGAGTTGCGCAGGCTGCTGCGGACCACCCGGATGCTGACCCTGACCGGTCCGGCGGGGGTGGGCAAGTCCCGACTGGCGGTGGAGCTCGCCGACCAGGAACGCCGGGGCAGCCGCTGCGACGTGGTCGTCGTCGAGCTGGGTGACCTCTGCGCACCGGCCGACATCGCGGAGCGGCTCGCCGAGGCGATGGGGGTTCCCGTCGACGAGGCGGAGCCGGGCCCGCCCGAGCCCGGCCCGGACACCCGGGACCGGCTGCTGGTGCTCAACGACTGCGAGCACGTGCTGGACGCGTGCGCGCCGATGCTGACCACCCTGCTCGTGCGCCTGCCGGTCCTGCGGGTGGTGGCCACGACCCGGGAGGCGTTCCGGCTGCCGGGGGAGCTGGTCTGCCCGGTGCCGCCGCTGAGCCTGCCCGACCCGGAGGCGAGCGGCGCGGCCACCCTCGAACCCCGGTCGGACGCGGTCCGGCTCTTCGTCGACCGGGCCCGCGCGGTCACCTGCGGGTTCGAGCTGACCGAGGAGAACGCCGCCCACGTCACCAGCATCTGCGCCCGGCTCGACGGTTTGCCGCTGGCCATCGAGCTGGCGGCCCGGCTCGTCCGGTCCTTCCCGCCCGCCGAGATCCACGCCCGGCTCGACGACCGGCTGGCCCTGCTCACCGCCGGCTGGCGGACGGCCGACAAGCGGCACAGCGGCATGCGCGCGGCCTTCGACTGGGGGTACGAGCTGCTCACCTCCGTGCAGCAGGCCCTGTTCCGCCGGTTGTCGGTGCTGTCCGGGCACTTCTCGCCGGAGGCGGTCACCGCCGTGGCGGCCGGCCCGGACGTCCCGGCGGCGGCGGTGCCCGAGCTGCTGGCCGACCTGGAGGCCAAGTCGCTGATCGTCTCCTGTGCCGACCGGGAGGGCCGGGCCCGGTTCCGGATGCTGGAGTCGATCCGCGTCTACGCCCGCGAGTTGCTGGTGGTCCGCGACGACGTCCGGGCCGTCCAGGAACGCCTGATCGGCTGGCTGGCCGGCCTGGCGGCCCCGCTCTGCGACACCGCGGTGGTCCCCGCCGCGGCGCTGGCGGCGATCGTGGCGGAGAGCGACAACTTCGCCGCCGCGCTGGGCATGTTCGCGGACCCGACCGACGACCGGCAGCTGCTGCTGGCGGCGGCCCTGGCCTGCACCGAGGCCTGGGGTGGCCTGCGGACCGACGCCGACCGGTTGTTGCCCGAGACCCTGCGACGGGTCAGTCCCCGGTCCCGGTACCGCAGCGTCGCCGTCGGCGCAGCCGCTGTCCTCGCGGCGCGCAACGACGACGCGGAGACCGCTCTGCGCCTCGCCCACGACGCGGTCCAGGTGGAACGTGACGGCCCCGCCCGGCCCGCGCTGCTGAGCCGGCTGCTGCTGGTGCGGTCGGTGCTGCTGGCCGAGGCCGGTGAACCCGCGCGGGCGCTCGCCGACCTGAGCGAGTGCCTCGGCATCAGCCGGGCCCGCACCGACGCGCTGATGACCGGCGCCGGGCAGAGCGCCCTCGCGCGGGTCCTGCTGCAGACCGGTGACGTGACGCGGGCCGCGGACGTCCTGGCCAACGCCCGACCGTACCTGGAGGGCGACGGCGTGCCCCGGTGGCTGCGCGAACACCTGCACACCACGGCGGGCCTGATCGCCCTGGAGGACGGTCAGCTCGGCGCCGCGCAGGCCGCCTTCACCAGCTCGTTGCAGTCCTTCCAGGAACGGTCCGTCGACGCGGGCGTGACCATCGAGGGGCTGGCCGTCGTCGCCGTCCGGTCGGGCCGCTACGAGCTCGGGCTGCACCTGTTCGCCGTCGCCCGGCGGCTCGGCGCACCGTACGCCCCGGCGTGGTGGCGCGACCGGGTGACCGCCGCGACCGCGGAGGCGATCCGGAAGGTGCCCGCCGCCCGCGCCAAGGCCGCCCTCATGTCCGGCCGGGACCTGCCGCGGCACCAGATCGCCACGCGGACCCTCGGACTGCTGACCTCGTCGGGCGGGGACCCGGCGGGTACCCCGGAGGTGACCGGCGGCGCGTCGTTGAGCCGCCGGGAGTGGGAGGTGGTCGCCCTGGTCGTGGAGGGACGGACCAACCGGCAGATCGCCGCCCGCCTCTTCCTGTCGGTGCGCACCGTCGAGACCCACCTCAGCCACATCCGGGCCACCCTGGGCCTGCGGTCGCGCAGCCACCTCGCCGCGTGGGGCGCCCAGCACCAGTCCTGCGCCGCCGCCGCGGGCACCGCGCCGTCGCCGTCGTTGCGATCCGCGTGACCGCCGTAACGGTGGCGAATGCAGATGTCCCCGGCCCGGACCGGCCAGCAGTATCGGGCACGGGGCCACCGCACCGGGGGATCCGTCAACGACTCTGAGTGGGGGGCGATGCGCACTCTAACCATCGGCGACCGCGAGATCTCCGACACGACGGACGCCTATGTGATCGCAGAGATCGGCCACAACCACGAGGGTGATCTCGCCACCGCCGAGAAACTCGTCCGGGCCGCCGCCCGGGCCGGGGCCACCGCCGCGAAACTCCAGAAACGCGACAACCGCAACCTGTACGTGCCGAGCATGTACGACATGCCCTACCCGGGGGTGAACAGCTACGGCGCGACCTACGGCGAGCACCGGACCGCCCTGGAACTGGGGCTGGAGGAGTACACGCACCTGGCCAAGGTCGCCGCCGCCGTCGGTATCGACTTCATCGCGACGGCGTTCGACGCCGCGAGCGTGGACTTCCTGGCCCAGGTGGGCGTGCCCGCCATCAAGATCGCCTCGGCGGACCTGACCAACACCCCGTTGCTGGCCTACGCCGCGAAGGTCGGCGTACCGCTGATCGTCAGCACCGGCGCGGCCGACCTGGCCGACGTCGTCCGCGCGGTCGAGACGATCGTGCCGATCAACGCGAACCTCGCCCTGCTGCAGTGCACCGCGATCTACCCGGCCGTACCGGCGGAGCTGCACCTGGCCGTCATCACCACGCTGCGGGAGACGTTCCCCGACCTGGTCATCGGATTCTCCGGCCACGACACCGGCACGGCGGCGAGCACCATCGCCTACGCGCTGGGCGCCCGGGTGGTGGAGAAACACTTCACCCTCGACCGCCGTGGGCCCGGCAGCGACCAGCACTTCTCCCTGGAGCCGCCGGACCTCGAACGCCTGGTGCGGGACCTGCGCGTCACCCGCGAGTCGCTGGGCACGGGGGAGAAACGCCGGCTCCCGGCGGAGCTGCCCGCGCTGCACAAGATGGGCAAGAAGCTGGTGGCGGCCCGTGACCTGCCGGCCGGGCACCTGCTCACCGGCGCGGACATCGCCATCAAGTCGCCGGGCGACGGGCTGCCGCCCTACCTGCTGGGTGACCTCGTCGGGCGCCGGGTGCGCGCCCCGATGGCCGCCGACGAGAGCTTCCGGTCCGACTCGACCCGCTGAACGGAGCCGTGCCATGCACATCGACCTCACCGGCGAGGTCGCGGTCGTCACCGGCGTCCTCGGCCGGCTCGGGCCGGTCTGGGCGCGGGCGCTGCTCGACGCCGGCGCCCGGGTGGTCGGGCTGGACCTGGCCGAGACCGCCTCCCGGCGGCTCGAGGAGGCGCTGGCGGGTGGGGACCGCGAGCGGTTCACCCTGGTCGGCGCCGACATCACCGACCGTGGCGCGCTCGACGGGGCGCTGCGGCGGTGCGTGTCGGTGGCGGGAGCACCGACGATCCTGGTCAACAACGCGGGCATCGACCAGCCGCCCTCCGCCGACGGGCAGAGCCGGCTCTTCGGCGACCTGCCCGACGCGCCCAGCGCCGAGGTGCTGGAGGTCAACGCGCTCGGGACCCTCCGGGTCTGCCAGGTGTTCGGGTCGCACATGGCCAGCCGTGGCAGGGGGTCGATCGTCAACATCGGCTCCCTCTACGGGGGGCTGGCCCCCGACCCCCGGCTCTACGCGCACCTGCCGATGGACCCACCGTTCCTCAAACCGCCCGCCTACGGGATGTCGAAGGCGGGGGTGGCGGCGCTCAGCCGCTACCTGGCCGCCCTGTGGGGGCCGCACGGCGTACGGGTCAACACCCTGTCACCCGGCGGGGTCCTCGGTGAGCAGGACGAGATCTTCCGGGAGCGGTTCAGCGCCCGGACGCCGCTGGGCCGGATGGCCCTGCGGGGCGACCTCACCGGCCCGCTGCTGTTCCTGGCCTCGGGCATGAGCGCCTACGTGACCGGCACCGAGCTGCTCGTCGACGGCGGATACGGCTGCTGGTGACCGGCGACCGGGAGGAGTTGCCGATGGGACCGTACCCGGGCTGGCTGCCCACCTCCGAGTTCACCCGCGTGCTCGCCGGGATCGGCGGGACCGGGGACCGGTGCGCCGCCTTCGCCGCGATGTGCCGGGTGAACACCCTCTACGCGGTGATGCGCGCGGGCTCCGGCCACCTGGGGTCGAGCTTCAGCGCGGCCGACATCGTCAGCAGGCTCCTGCTGGCCGAGCTGCGCCGGCCGTTCACCGCCGACGGCGACCTGTACTTCTCCTCCAAGGGCCACGACGTCCCCGGGCTCTACGCCGCCATGATCGGCCTCGGCGTGCTCGACGAGGGCCTGCTGCACCGGCTGCGCCGCCTCGGTGGGCTGCCCGGGCACCCCGACGTGCGCACCCCGTGGATGCCGTTCAACACGGGGTCGCTGGGCATGGGGGTCTCGAAGGCGAAGGGGCTGATCCTGGGCGACCGGATCCGGGGCCGGTCCCGGCGGGTCTTCGTGCTCACCGGCGACGGCGAGCTGCAGGAGGGCCAGAACTGGGAGGCCCTCGCGGGCGCGGCCCACGCCGGCCTGCACGAGCTCACCGTGCTGGTCGACCACAACAAGCTGCAGTCCGACACCTGGGTCCGGGACGTCTCGGACCTCGGTGACCTGGTCGCCAAGTTCCGGGCCTTCGGCTGGGGGGTGCTGCGCTGCGACGGCAACGACAGCGCCGAGGTCGGCGGCGCGCTGCGGGAGCGGGCCGACCGTTTCGGTGCCGGGCCCGCCGTGATCATCGCCGACACGGTCAAGGGCGCGGGGTGCGCCCTGTTCGCCGCGACCTCGATGCCCGAGGGCGAGTGGCGGTACCGCTACCACAGCGGAGCCCCGGCCCTGTCGGAGTACCTGATCGCCCACGAGCAGCTCGTCACCGCCGCCGACGAGGTGCTCGCGCGGCACGGCCTGGATCCGCTCCGGCCGGTCGGCACCGACCTGCCACGGCGTGCGGCGGGCACCGCCCCACGCCTTCCCCAGGTGTACGGCGAGGCCCTCACCGCGCTCGCCGCGACCGACGAGCGGATCGTCGCCCTGGACGCCGACCTGCTCCTGGACACCGGCCTGATCCCGTTCGCCGAGGCCTTCCCGCAGCGGCTCGTCGAATGCGGCATCGCCGAGCAGGACATGGTGTCGATGGCGGGTGGGATCGCCTCCGCCGGTCTGCTCCCCTTCGTCCACTCGTTCTCCTGCTTCCTGCACGCGCGGCCGAACGAGCACATCTACAACAACGCCACCGAGGGCCGCCGGATCGTCTACGTGGGGTCACTCGCCGGGGTGCTGCCCGCCGGTCCGGGCCACTCACACCAGGCGGTACGCGACGTGGCGGCCGTCGGCGCCGTGCCGGGCCTGCTGGTGCTCGCCCCCGCCGGCCCCGCGCAGGTGCGCGCCGCCGTCGGGTTCTGCGCGACCGCCGAGCAGAGCGTCTACCTGCGGCTGGAGAGTACGCCCGTCCCTGCGGAGGTCGCCGCGCTGCGCCACCCGGTGCCGGCACCGGGCCACGGTGTCGTCCTGCGCCCCGGCGGCCGGACCGTCGCGCTCGGCGCCGGCCCGCTCGTGCTCGGCCAACTGCTGCGCGCCGCCGACGTGCTGGCGGCGGAGGGCGTCGACCTCACCGTCGTCGACCTGCCCTGGCTGAACACGGTCGATCCGGGCTGGCTGGGGAGGCTGGCCGGGGAGGCCGACCGGATCCTGGTGGTGGAGAACCACCTCGGGCACGGCGGCCACGCCGACACCGTGGCCCGTGCCCTGCTCGAACTCGACCTCCCCGAGCCGCCGCGACTGCGGGGTCTGGGCGTCACCGGGGTGCCGGTCTGCGGCACCGACGACGAGGCGCTGCACGCGCACGGGCTGCACGCCGAGCAGCTCGCCGCGGCGGTCCGGGCCTGGCCGTCCTCCCCGGCTGCCGATCGGCAGCCGTCCCGCCCCACCCGAAGGAGCTGAGCACGTGCACACCGCGCGCCACGAACTCATCCGTCCCCCGGCCGCGCACGTCGACGGCTTCCGGCGGGTGCTGGCCGAGTACAGCCCGAGCTGCCTGGTCGTCGACGCCCGCGCCCGCGACGGCGGCATCGGCGGGCTGGTCCCGGTCACCGACACCCACCGCATCGCCGGGCCCGCGTTGACCGTGAACCTGTCGATCGACGACCTGGTGGACTGCATGCCGGTGCTGGCGCTGGCCCAGCCGGGCGACGTCGTGGTGCTGGCCGCCCGGCAGTCGCGCACGACCGCGATGTGGGGGGCCCTGATGTCCACGCTGTCGCAGAAGGCGGGGGTCGCGGGCAGCATCGTCGACGGCGCGATCCGCGACGTCGACGAGATCCGCGACCTCGGCTTCCCGGTCTGGTACCGGTCGACGGTGCCCCGGGCCTCGCCGTCGGCGGTGCACGGACGCACGGAGCCGGTGCAGGTCAACGTGCCGGTCGTGGTCGGCGGCGAGGTGATCCACCCGGGGGACATCGTCGTCGCCGACGTCAACGGGGTGGCGGTGGTCCCGGCGGGCGACGCGGAGGCGGTGCTCGAGGCGACCCACGCCCAGATCGACAAGGAACGCATCGTCCGCGAGAAGATCGCCTCCGGCATGTCCCTGCCCGAGCTGCTGGCCGAGTTCGGACACCTGTGACCACGGTGGAGGGTCACCGACCCGGCGGGGCGCTGGGTTCCTTCGCGGACCCCTCGGCGGCGCCCGCGACCTGGATCTGGCGCGACGGGGCGCTGGTGCCCTGGCGGGAGGCGACCGTGCACGTCACCTCCGTCGGGCACGCCTCGGTCGCCGCCGTCTTCGAGGGGATCAAGGCGTACCGCGCCGTGGACGGGGACCGGCTGCTGGTGTTCCGCCTCGACGACCACCTCGACCGGTTGTACGAGTCGGCGCGGTTGTGCCGCATCGTCATCCCGTTCTCACCGGACGAGTTGCGGACGGCGGTGCTGGAGACCCTGCGGGCCAACGGGTACCGCGACGACACGTACGTGCGGCCGTGGGCCTTCCCGCGCGGCCTGGTCCGGGAGCAGATGGTGCCGGCGGGGGTGGAGTGCGAGGTGGTCATCGACACCTGGCCGTTCACCAGTCACCTCTTCCGGGAGCGGGCCTGCCGGGCCGGGGTGAGCACCTGGACGAGACCGGGTGACTCCCAGTTGCCGGCCCGGGTGAAGGCCTTCTCGAACTACCACAACGGGCGGCTCGCGGTGATGGAGGCCCGGGTCAACGGGCACGACTGGCCGGTGCTGCTCAACGACCGGGGCCAGGTGTCCGAGGGCGCCGGCGCCTGCGTCGCGCTGGTCCGCCGGGGGACCGTCGTCACCCCCTCGCTGACCAGCGCGCTGCTCGCCGGCATCACCCGGTCGACGGCGCTGGACCTGCTGCGTGACCTCGGTGTCCCGGTCGAGGAGCGGGAGGTGGACCGCACCGAGCTGGCCCTGGCCGACGAGGTGTTCTTCGTGGGGACCGGGTGGGAGGTGCTGCCGGTCGGGACGATCGACGGGCTCGTCGTCGGCGACGGCGGCACCGGGCCGGTGACGGCCCGCCTGGAACGCGCCTACGCGGACACCGTCCGGGGGGTGCTGCCCGCCCGGCCGGGCTGGCTCACCGAGGTGCCCCGGTGACGGGGGTGGGACGTCCATGCGGGTCGTGACCGCGCGGGAGCACGGCGGCAGCGAGGTGCTCCGGACGGAGATCCGGCCCGATCCGGTGCCGGGCCCCGGTGAGGTGGCGGTCGCGGTGCGGGCGTGCGGCGTCAACTTCCACGACGTGTACGTGCGGTCGGGGCTCTACCCGGGGCCGCTGCCGGTCGTGCCCGGCCTCGACGGCGCGGGAGTCGTCGAGGCCGTCGGCGCCGGGGTCACCGAGGTCGGCGCGGGTGACCGGGTGGCCTGGGTCGACGGCACCGGCGGCAGCTACGCCGAGCGGGTGGTGCTGCCCGCCGCCCGGACGGTGCCCGTACCGGACGGGGTGTCCTTGGAGCAGGCGGCGGGGGTCGTCCTGCAGGGCATGACCGCGCACTACCTGACGCACGACACCTACCGGATCGCGCGGGGTGACACCGTCGTCGTGCACGCCGCGGCGGGGGGTGTGGGACTGCTCCTGGTGCAGGTGGCCAAGCTGCGGGGGGCGAGCGTCGTCGCCGTGGCCTCCACACCGGACAAGATGCGGCTGGCCGCGGCGGCCGGGGCCGACCACGTGCTGCACCCGGGCGAGGACCTGGCCGCCCGGGTGCGGGGGCTCACCTCGGGGGCGGGGGCGGCGGCCGTCTACGACGGGGTCGGCCGGGCCACCTTCGACGCGAGCCTCGCCAGCCTGCGCCCCCGGGGCACGCTGGCGCTCTTCGGCCAGTCCAGCGGATTCGTCGCGCCGGTGGCGCCGCAGCGGCTCAACGAGGCCGGTTCGGTCTACCTGACCCGGCCCAACCTCGTCCACTACACCGCCGATCGGGCCGAACTGCTCGGCCGGGCGGGGCAGGTGCTGCGGTGGCTCGCCGACGGTGTCATCGACCTGCGGATCGGTGGCCGGTACGCCCTCGGGGCGGCGGCGTCCGCGCACGCCGCCCTCGAGTCGCGGCGCACGAGCGGGAAGCTGCTGCTGATCCCGTGACCCGCCGGTCCGGCGTCACGGCGTAACGGCGGGATTCGCCGTTGTTCGCTCCGGGCGGCGGCGCGAAGCATCACAGACAGGTCAGGCCCCGGACACTACGCCAGGAGTGCATCGCGTGACTGTTGCTCGTGAGCGAACCCTTCGGTTGACCGATGCGCAGGAGGGCATGTGGTTCGTCCACCGGCTCCGTCGGGACGGCGTCGAGTACTGGCGCGGTGAGGTCGTCGAGATCCACGGCCCGGTCGACGTCCCGCTGTTCCGCCGGGCCGCCGAGCTGCTGATCGCCGAGGACGAGACGACCCGGCTGCGGATCGTCGAGACCCCGGACGGTCCCCGGCAGTTCCTCGGTGCCGCCGCCCCGGTGCGGACGCTCGACGTCAGCGGCGAGGCCGACCCGTGGCAGGCCGTCCTGCGGCACACCCGCGACGAGGTCGGCCGGCCCGTGGACCTGGCGACCGGCCCCAACGTCACGACGACCCTCTTCCAGGCCGGCGGCGACCGCTTCTACTGGGCCAGGGTCGGGCACCGCTGCGTGCAGGACGGCCCCGGCGCCCTGGTCACCGTGCGCCGGCTGGCCGCGCTCTACACCGCGCTGGTCACCGGCGGTGACCCCGGCGCCCCGCTGCCCGGCCTGGGCGCTCTGCTGACCGCGCAGGAGGCCTACCACCGCAGCGCCCGGTTCGCAGAGGACCGGCGCTACTGGCGCGACCGGCTCGCCGGCCTCGCGGAGCCGGTCACCCTCGCCGGCCGGATGGCCTCGGCGGGCGGTGTACGCCTGCGGCACGTCCGAAAGTTGTCGGTCGCGCACACGGACCGGCTGTTCGAGGGCGCCCACCGGCACGGCGTCCGGTGGTCCGCCGTCGTGCTCGCGGCGACCGCCCTCTACCTGGCGCGCAGCACCGGCGCCCGGGAGGTCGTGCTCGGCGTGCCGGTGCCGGTCCGGTACGGCGACGAGGTGGCGGCCACCGCCGGCGCGGTCTCGACCGTGCTGCCGGTCCGGCTCACCGTCGACCCCGCAGGGTCCGTCGCCGGGCTGCTGCGGCACACCGGCGACCGGCTCGCCGAGGCGCTGCGCCACCAGCGGTACGGGATCGAGCGGATGAGCCGCGACCGGGGCGCGGTACACCCCGACCGTCGGCTCTACGGGCCGCTGGTCGACGTGGTGCCGGACTCGGACGGGATCGCCTTCGCAGGAGCGCGGGCCACCGTCCGGAGCATCACCGACGGGCCGGTCGACGACGTGTCGTTCGTCGTCCAGGACCGGCGTGGGGTCGGTGCGGGGCTGCGCCTCGACCTGGCGGCGAATCCCGCGCTCTACACCGGGGCCGCGCTCGCGGCGCACGCCGAGGGGTTCGTGGGTGTGCTGGACCGGTTGGCCGCCGCCGAGCCGCAGGCCCCGCAGGCCGCGATCGTCGCGGCGGTCCCGGCCGGGACGCCGCCGGTCGTCGACGGACGCACCGACACCGGGCGTCCCGGGGAGAGCCTGCGGCCGGTCGACGGCGCGCAGGAGCGCCCGGCCGGGCCGGCGCCGGGGTCCGGGACCGCCGGCTCTGGCCCGTCGTCGCCGCTGGAGGAGGTGCTGTGCGCGCTCGTCGGCCAGGTGCTCGGACGGGCGTCGGTCGGCACGACGGACAGCTTCTTCGACCTGGGTGGTGACTCGCCGCTGGCGGCGCGGCTGGTGGGCGACGTGCGCTCGGCGCTCGGTGTCGAGGTGCCGTTGCGGGTGGTCTTCGACCACCCGACGGTCGCCGCGCTGGCGGCCTGGGCCGGCGCCGGTGGGCGGACCCGGCCGAGGATCGTGCCGCTGTCGTTCGCGCAGCGGCGGTTGTGGTTCCTCGGCGAGCTGACCGGGTCGGACGGCCTGTACGACATCCCGAGCGCGGTGCGGCTGGTCGGCGAGCTGGACGTGGCGGCGCTCCGAGCCGCCCTGCGGGACGTGATCGACCGGCACGAGGCGCTGCGCACGGTGTACCCGGTGGTGGCCGGTGAGCCCTACCAGCGGGTCGTCGAGACGCCGCCGGACCCCTTCGACGGGGCGGGGGACCTGCCGCTGCGGGCCACCCTGACCCCGGTGGGCGACCGGGAGCACGTGCTGGCGCTGACGGTGCGGCACATCGCCGGGGACGGCTGGTCGATGGGGCTGCTGTGGCGGGACCTGTCGACGGCGTACGCGGCACGGCGGCAGGGGCGCGAGCCGGGTTGGACGCCGCTGCCGGTGCAGTACGTCGACTACACCCTGTGGCAGCGGGAGCTGCTGTCCGGGGACCTGTACGCCCGGCAGGTCGCCTACTGGCGCGACGCCCTGGCGGATCTTCCCGAGGAGGTGCCGCTGCCCGTCGACCGGCCCCGCCCGGCGGTGCCGTCACACCGGGGTGGGCTGGTCCCGATCGACGTGCCGGCCGGCCTGCACGCGAGACTGACCGCGCTGGCCGGATCGCACGGCGTGACGATGTTCATGGTGCTGCACGCGGCGGTCGCCGTGCTGCTGGCCCGGCTCGGCGCGGGCCCGGACCTGCCGATCGGCACCCCGGTCGCCGGGCGCACCGACCCCGCCCTCGACGACCTCGTCGGATCGTTCGTCAACACCCTCGTGCTGCGCACCGACCTCGCCGGCAACCCGTCCTTCGCGGAGGTCCTCGGCCGGGTCCGGGAGGCCGGGCTGGGCGCGTTCGAGCACCAGGACCTGCCGTTCGAGCGGCTCGTCGAGGAGCTGTCGCCGGTACGGTCGCTGGCCCGGCACCCGCTGTTCCAGGTCATGGTGGTGCTCCAGAGCGCCCCCGAGGTGCTGCCCGACCTCACCGGCCTCCGGGTTGAGGCCCTGCCCCCGGGCGACCTGGGGGCCAAGTTCGACCTCAGCTTCCAGTTCGACGAGAAGGGCGGGCTGGGCGGCGGGCTGCTCTACGCGGCCGACCTGTTCGACCGGCACACCGCGCAGGGGATCGTCACCCGGCTCGTGCGGGTGCTGGACGCGGTCAGCGCCGACCCGTCACGGCCGGTCGGCCGGATCGACCTGCTCGACGCGGCCGAACGCCACGAGCTGCTGGTACGACGCAACCGGACGGCCCGCGTCGTGCCCGCCACCACCGTGACCGAGCTCTTCGCCGACCAAGTGACACGGACCCCGACGGCCGTCGCCGTGACCGACCGCCGGGGCGCGCTGACCTACACCGAGCTGGACGCGCGGGCCAACCAGGTGGCCCGGTTGCTGGTCGACCGGGGCGTCGGCCCGGAGTCCCTGGTGGCGGTGTGGATGGAGCGGGGCCGCGACCTCGTGGCCGCCCTGCTGGGGGTGTTCAAGGCCGGCGGGACGCTGCTGCCGCTGGACCCCGGCCACCCGGAACAGCGGGTCCTGGACACCATCGCGGACGCCGCACCGGCCGTGGTGTTCAGCGACCGTCCGGTCCCGGGTGGCGTCGGCCCCACCGACCTGGCGGGACTGGGCACCGGCCCGGTCGGTGACCGGGGTCTGCGCCCGGCGCACGCCGCCTACGTCATCTACACCTCCGGGTCCACCGGCCGACCCAAGGGCGTCGTCGTCGAGCACCGCAACCTCGCCGCCTACCTGTGCCGGGCCCGGACCGTCTACCCCGGGGTGGACGGCACCGCGCTGGTGCACTCCTCGGTCGCCTTCGACCTCACCGTCACCGCCCTCTACACGCCGCTGATCTCCGGTGGGACGGTGCACCTGGCGGAGCTGCACGACGACGACGCGCGCACGGCGGGCGCCGACTTCATGAAGGTCACCCCGTCGCACCTGGCCCTGCTCGGCACCCTGCCCGAGCAGGTCTCGCCGCGTCGTGCCCTGCTCGTCGGTGGTGAGGCGCTGACCGGTGAGGCCCTGGCCGGCTGGCGGGAGCGGCACCCGGACGTGCTGGTCGTCAACGCGTACGGCCCGACCGAGCTGACCGTGAACTGCCTCGACCACCGGCTGGAACCCGGCGAGCCGGTCCCGGCCGGGCCGGTGCCGATCGGGCTGCCCTTCTGGAACACCCGGGTCTACGTGCTGGACGGGATGCTCCAGCCGGTTCCGCCGGGGGTGCCCGGTGAGCTGTACGTGGCGGGTACCGGGGTGGCGCGGGGCTACCGGGGCCGCGCCGGGCTGACCGCGCAGCGGTTCGTCGCCGACCCGTACGCGGTGGGGGAGCGGATGTACCGCACCGGTGACCGGGTGCGGTGGACCGCGGCGGGGGTCCTGGAGTTCGTCGGGCGCGCCGACGAGCAGGTGAAGATCCGGGGCTTCCGGATCGAACCCGCCGAGGTCGAGGCCGCCGTCGCGGCCTGCCCGGGGGTGACGAGGGCGGCGGTCGTCGTCCGGGAGGACACGCCGGGGGACAAACGCCTGGTGGCGTACGTGGTGGGCGGCGGCGTCGGGGTGCGCGCGGAGCTGGCGCGGCGGCTGCCGGACTACCTGGTCCCGTCGGCGGTGGTGGCCCTCGACGCGCTGCCGTTGACGGTGAGCGGGAAGCTGGACCGGCGGGCGCTGCCGGCGCCGGTCTACGAGACGTCCGGGGGCCGCCCGTCGACGCCGCGCGAGGAGATCATCTGTGCCGTCTTCGCCGAGGTGCTGGGCCTGCCGTCGGTCGGCGTCACCGACGACTTCTTCCACCTGGGCGGGCACTCGCTGCTGGCGGTGACGCTGGTCGAACGGCTGCGGTCCCGGGACGTGCCGGTCGACGTGCGGACGCTGTTCGAGGCGCCGACGCCGCAGCGCCTGGCGGCGGTCGCCGGTGGCCGAAAGGTGGCGGTCGCCGAGGCGTTCGTCCCGCCGGACGCCTCCGAGGTCCTGCCCACGATGGTTCCCCTGGCCGGGCTGTCCCGGGACGAGTTGGCCACGGTGGTCGCCGGGGTCGACGGTGGTGCCGCCGCCGTCGCGGACGTCTACCCGCTGGGGCCGTTGCAGGAAGGGCTCTTCTTCCACCACCGGCTCGCCGACGCGACCGCGGGCACGACCGACCCGTACGTCGTGCGGCTCGTCCTCGGGTTCGGCTCACCCGGGGAGGTGGCCGCCTTCCTCGCCGCCCTGCAGGTCGTCATCGACCGGCACGACATCCTGCGGACCACGCTGGAGTGGGAGGGCATCGCCCACCCCGTCCAGGTCGTCCACCGCCGCGCGGTCCTTCCGGTGACCGTGGTCGACGACCTGGCCGGCGTCGACCTGGTGGACGCGGAGCTGCCGCCGCTGGACCTGCGTCGCGCGCCGCTGATGGCCGCCCACGTGCACGGCACCCACGTGCTGCTGCGGATGCACCACCTCACCCAGGACCACACCACCCTGGAGGTGATGCTGACCGAGGCCCGCGCCGTCCTCGACGGCCGCGCCGCCGACCTGCCGGAGCCGCTGCCCTACCGGGCCTTCGTGGCGCAGGCGCTGCTCGGGGTCAGCCGCGAGGAGCACACCGCCTACTTCACCCGGCTGCTCGGCGACGTCACCGAGCCGACGGCACCCTTCGGCGTGCTCGACGTGCGCGGCGACGGCCGGGACGTCCGGCACACCAGGGCGGTGCTCGACGACGGCCTGGCCGCCCGGATGCGGGCGGCGGCCCGGGCGCTGGGCGTCACCCCGGCGACGGTGTTCCACGTGGTGTGGTCGCGGGCCCTCGCCGCCCTGTCCGGTCGGGGTGACGTCGTGTTCGGCACCGTCCTCTTCGGCCGGATGCAGGCCGGGACGGGCGGCGACCGGGTCCCCGGCCTGTTCATCAACACCGTCCCGGTGCGCGCCCGGGTCGCCGGAGTCGGCGTCGGTGACGCCGTCCGGGCGATGCGGTCCCAGCTCGCCGAGACCCTCGGGCACGAACACGCCCCGCTGGGCCTGGCGCAGCGCGCCAGCGGCGTGCCGGCGCCCGCGCCGCTGTTCACCGCGCTGTTCAACTACCGCTACAACGAGACGTTCCTGACCGGCACCGGGGTCGGCTTCGAGCTGGTCGCGGTCCGCGAGCGCACGAACTACCCGCTGGACGTGTCGGTCGAGGACCTGGGCACCGGCTTCGGGTTCACCGTGCACGCCGTACCCCCGATCGACCCGGAGGTCGTCGTCGCCGTGCTGCGCGCCACGACCGCCGCGGTCGTCCGGGCGCTCGAGACCGAACCCGGCCGGGACCTCGGCTCGGTCGACGTGCTCGACGGTGACCTGCGGCACGAGCTGGTGACCCGGCGCAACGACACCGCCCGGGACGTCCCCGAGGTGACCATCGCCGAGCTCTTCGCCGAGCAGGTCGCCCGCGCCCCGGACGCCGTCGCGGTCGTCGACGGTGACCGGCGGCTGACCTACGCCGCGCTGGATGCCGACGCGAACCGGCTGGCGTGGCTGCTGCGGGACCGGGGCGTCGTTCCCGACGCGCTGGTCGCCGTGCTGCTGCCGCGCAGCGCGGAGCTGGTCGTGACGCTGCTGGCCGTGCTGAAAGCCGGCGGCGCGTACCTGCCGCTGGATCCCGACCATCCCGAGCAGCACCTGCGGTCCCTGCTCGCGGCGGCCGGGCCGGTGTTGACCCTCACCGCCGCCGACCTGGCCGCCCTGCCGGACGACGGCCCCCGGACCTGCCCGCCCGGCACGGCGGTCCCGGACAACCTGGCGCACGTCATGTTCACCTCCGGTTCGACGGGCACGCCCAAGGGCATCGCGATCACCCAGCGGGCGGTGGTGAACTTCGCCCGCGACCGGTGCTGGCCCGCCGGCGACGCGCTGCGGCTGCCGCTGCGGTCGCGGCAGTCGTTCGACGGGGCGACCCTGGAGATCTGGGTGCCGCTGCTCACCGGCGGGCAGGTCGTGGTCGCGCCGGGCGACCGGTTCGACGCGGCCGTCCTGCGCGCGCTGGTCGCCGGGCAGGGGGTCGACGTGGTCAACCTCAACGCCGGCCTGTTCCGGGTCCTCGCCGAGGAGGACCCGACGGTCTTCGCCGGGGTGCGGGAGGTCCTCGTCGGCGGGGACGTCGTCCCGGCCCGTGCGGTGCGGGCCGTCCTCGACACCGTGCCGGGGATCACCGTCCGGCACCTGTACGGTCCGACCGAGGTGACCGTGACGACCAGTCAGCTCGCCTTCACCGATCCCGCCGGGGTCGGTGCGGTCCTGCCGATCGGCCGGCCGCTGGACAACACCCGCGTCCACGTGCTGGACGACCGGCTGCGGCTCGTGCCGCCGGGGGTGACGGGCGAGCTGTACGTGTCCGGCACGGGGGTGGCCCGGGGCTACCTGGGTCAGGTGGGGCTGACCGCGCAGCGGTTCGTCGCCGACCCGTTCGTCGCGGGCGGGCGGATGTACCGGACCGGCGACGTGGTGCGCTGGTCGCCGGACGGGGTGCTGGAGTTCGTGGGCCGGGCCGACGACCAGGTGAAGATCCGGGGCTTCCGGATCGAGCCGGCCGAGGTGGCGGCGGTCGTCGCCGAGCAGCCCGGGGTCACGCAGGCCGCGGTCGTCGTCCGCGAGGACAGCCCCGGCGAGAAGCGCCTGGTGGCCTACGTGGTGGGCAGCGCCGCCGGGGTGCGGGAGCGGGTGGCGCAGCGGCTGCCGGAGTACCTGGTGCCGGCCGCCGTGGTGGAGCTCGACGCGCTGCCGCTGTCGGTGAACGGGAAGCTGGACCGGGCGGCGTTGCCCGCGCCGGTGTACGCCGGCGCCGACCGGCTGGACCCGTCGTCACCCCGGGAGGAGCTGCTGTGCGGCGTCTTCGCGGACCTGCTCGGGCTCGCGGCGGTCGGGGTGACGGACAACTTCTTCGACCTGGGCGGTCATTCGTTGCTCGCGATGCGGCTGGTCGCCCGGATCCGGTCGGTGCTCGGTGTGGAGGTGCCGCTGCGGGTGGTGTTCGAGTCGCCGACGGTCGCGGGCCTGGCCCGGTGGTCCGCCGCTGGCCAGCCGGCCCGGCCCGGGGTCCGGCCGGTGTCCCGGCCCGACGTCGTCCCGCTGTCGTTCGCGCAGCGGCGGCTGTGGTTCCTGGGTGAGCTGACCGAACAGCGACGGCTGTACGAGATCACGGTCGCGGTCCGGGTCACCGGTGACCTGGACGAGCCGGCGCTGCGGGCGGCGCTGCGGGACGTGGTCGAGCGGCACGAGGTGCTGCGGACGGTCTACCCGGCGGTGGCCGGTGAGCCGCGTCAGGTGGTGCTGGAGCCGCCGTCGACCGGGGACCTTCCCGAGGAGTACCCGGTGCGGATGACCGTGGCCCCCGTGACGGGCGGGGCGCGGCTGGTGACGCTGACGGTGCACCACATCGCGGCGGACGGCTGGTCGATGCGGCCGTTGTGGCGGGACCTGTCGGTGGCGTACGCGGCGCGCCGGGAGGGCAGCGCGCCGGGGTGGTCGCCGTTGCCGGTGCAGTACGTGGACTACACGCTGTGGCAGCGGGACCTGTTGGACTCGGGTGGTCTGCTCCAGCGGCAGGTGGACCACTGGCGGGCCGCGTTGGCGGGCGCACCGGAGGAGGTGACGCTGCCGGTCGACCGGCCCCGGCCCGCCGTGGCGTCGTACGCCGGGGGCAGGGTGGACATCGCGATCCCGGCGGACCTGCACGCGGCTGTGGTGGCGCTGGCGCGGTCGCGGGGCGTGACGGTCTTCATGGTCCTGCAGGCGGCGGTGGCGGTGCTGGTGTCGCGGCTCGGCGCCGGTGACGACATCGTGCTGGGCACGCCGGTGGCCGGGCGGACCGACGACGCGCTGGACGACCTGGTGGGGCTCTTCGTCAACACGCTGGTCCTGCGGACGGACCTGTCGGGTGATCCGACGTTCGCGCAGGTGTTGGGTCGGGTCCGGGAGGTGGGTCTGGCCGCGTTCGAGCATCAGGACGTGCCGTTCGAGCGGCTGGTGGAGGAGTTGGCGCCGGCCCGGTCGATGGCCCGGCACCCGCTCTTCCAGGTCTTCGTGGCGTTGCAGAACACCGCCGAACCCGTCCTCGAACTCGCCGGCACCAGCGTCGAACGGGTCCCCGCCGGCCCGGTGACCGCCAAGTTCGACCTCGACTTCCAGCTCCTCGAACGTGTTGGCCCCGACGGCGGCGCTGCGGGCCTGACCGGCTGGGCGGTCTACGCCACCGACCTCTTCGACCACACCACCGTCGTCACGCTGGTCGAGCGGCTCGTCCGCGTCCTGCGCACCGTCACCACGGACCCGGCGACCCCGGTCCGCGCGATCGACCTCCTCGACGACGCCGAGCGCCACCGGCTGCTGGTCGAGTGGAACGACACCGCACGCCACGTGCCCACCGGTACCGTGCACGGCCTCTTCGCGGCGCAGGCCGCGCGGACCCCGGACGCGGTCGCCACCGTCGACGCCCGGGGCGCCCTGACCTACGCCGAGCTCGACGCCCGCGCCAACCGTCTCGCGCACCGGCTCGTCGAGCGTGGTGTCGGGCCCGACTCGCTGGTCGCCGTGCTGATGGACCGCTGCACCGACCTCGTCGCCACCCTGCTGGCCGTGCTCAAGGCCGGTGGCGCCTACCTGCCCCTCGACGCCAAGGCCCCACCGGCCCGGATGCGTACCGTGCTGGGCAACCACGACGTGGTGACCCTGCTGGCCGACCGGCACTGGGCGGACGTCGCCCGCGACGTCACCACCGGCGACCTCCTGATCGTCGACGACGACTCCTTCGCCGCCGGGCCGGCGTCCGCCCCGGTCACCGCCACCACCGACGGCAACCTCGGGTACGTCATGTTCACCTCCGGCTCGACCGGCGTCCCCAAGGGCATCGCCACCACCCACCGCGACCTCGTCCAGCTCGCCACCGACAGCTGCTGGGACTTCACCTTCCCGGCCCGCAGCCTGCTGGTCTCGCCGTACTCCTTCGACGCCACCGCCTACGAACTCTGGGCGCCGCTGCTGGCCGGCGGCCGGGTGGTGGTCCCGCCAAAGGGGCAGCTCGACACGGCTACCCTGCGGGCCCTGATCGCCGAGCACGGGCTGTCCCACATGCTGCTCACCGCGGGCCTGTTCCGGGTGATCGCCGAGGAGGACCCGGGCGTCTTCGCCGGTGTCCACGAGGTGCTCACCGGCGGTGACGTGGTCTCCGCGCGCGCGGTGCGCCGGGTCCTGGAGACCCTGCCCGGCCTGCGGGTCCGTCAGCTCTACGCTCCCACCGAGATCACCCTGTGCGGCGTGCAGCTGGAGTTCACCGACCCCGCCCAGGTCGGTGCGGTCCTGCCGATCGGCCGGCCGATGGACAACACCCGGGTGTACGTCCTCGACGACCTGCTGCGGCCCGTCCCGCCGGGCGTCCGGGGCGAGCTGTACGTCGCCGGTGCCGGAGTCGCCCGTGGCTACCTGGACCGCCCGGCGTTGACCTCGGAACGGTTCGTCGCCGACCCGTTCACCGGCGTCGGCGAGCGGATGTACCGCACCGGTGACGTGGCCTCCTGGTCGGCCGCCGGGGTGCTGGAGTTCGTCGGCCGGGCCGACGACCAGGTGAAGATCCGGGGCTTCCGGATCGAGCCGGCCGAGGTCGAGGCGGTCGTCGCCGGGCAGCCCGGCGTCGACCAGGCGGCGGTGGTCGTCCGCGAGGACGAGCCCGGGGAGAAACGCCTGGTGGCCTACGTGGTGGGCAGCGGCGTCGGGGTGCGCGAGCACGTGGCGCGGCAGCTGCCGGAGTACATGGTGCCGGCCGCGGTCGTCGTCGTCGACGCGCTCCCGGTGACGGCGAACAACAAGCTCGACCGGGCCGCCCTGCCCGCCCCGGTGTACGAGACCGCGAGCCGTGCGCCGTCGACGCTGCGGCAGGAGCTGCTCGGCACGCTCTTCGCCGAGGTGCTGGGGCTGCCGGCGGTCGGGGTGACGGACAACTTCTTCGACCTGGGCGGTCATTCGTTGCTCGCGATGCGGCTGGTCGCCCGGATCCGGTCGGTGCTCGGCGTCGAGGTGCCGCTGCGGGTGGTGTTCGAGTCGCCGTCGGTGGCGGGCCTGGCCGAGTGGGCCTCCGGCGGAGAGGAGGTCCGGCCCCGGGTCCGGCCGGTGGCCCGCCCCGACCGGGTGCCGTTGTCGTACGCGCAGGTGCGGCTGTGGCTGCTCAACCAGATCGACGGGGGCAGCGCCTACAACAGTTCGTTCGTGTTGCGGCTGACCGGCGACCTGGACGTCGCGGCGTTGCGGGCGGCCCTGCGCGACGTGGTCGACCGGCACGAGGTGCTGCGGACCGTGTTCCCCGCCGTGGACGGCGAGCCCCACCAGGCGGTGCTCGACGACCCGCCGGCCGCGCTGACCGAGATCGGGGCCGAGGAGATCACGGCGGCGGCGGAGCATGCGTTCGACCTGGCCACGGAGGCGCCGCTGCGGGCGTCGCTCGCCGCGACCGGCGAGCGGGAGCACGTGCTGGTACTGGCGATGCACCACATCGCGGGGGACGGCTGGTCGATGGGTCCGCTGTGGCGGGATCTCTCCACGGCCTACCGGGCCCGGCGGCAGGGGAGCGCGCCGGGGTGGTCGCCGTTGCCGGTGCAGTACGTGGACTACACGCTGTGGCAGCGGGACCTGTTGGACTCGGGTGGTCTGCTCCAGCGGCAGGTGGACCACTGGCGGAGGGTGTTGGCGGGCGCGCCGCAGGAGCTGACGCTGCCGTTCGACCGGCCCCGGCCCGCCGTGGCGTCGTACGCCGGTGGGGTGACCCCCGTGGAGATTCCCGCGGACCTGCACGCGGCGCTGGCCGGGCTGGCCAGGTCGCAGGGCGTGACGATGTTCATGGTTCTGCAGGCGGCGGTGGCGGTGCTGCTGTCGCGGCTCGGCGCGGGCGACGACATCGTGCTGGGCACGCCGGTGGCCGGGCGTACCGACGACGCGCTGGACGACCTGGTCGGCTTCTTCGTCAACACGCTGGTCCTGCGGACGGACCTGTCGGGTGATCCGACGTTCGCGCAGGTGTTGGGTCGGGTCCGGGAGGTGGGTCTGGCCGCGTTCGAGCATCAGGACGTGCCGTTCGAGCGGCTCGTGGAGGAGTTGGCGCCGGCCCGGTCGATGGCCCGGCACCCGCTCTTCCAGGTCGTCCTCGCCCTGCACAACAACGCCGAACCGGTCCTCGACCTGCCGGGACTGCGGATCGACCCGCTCACCCCCGGCGGCCGGTCGGCGAAACTGGACCTCAACGTTCAGCTCACCGAACGCTTCGACCAGGCCGGTGCACCCGCCGGCCTGACCGGCGGGATCGTCTACGCCGCCGAACTGTTCGACGGCTCCACCGTGGACATGATCGTCGCCGGCCTGCTGCGCGTGCTGCGGACGGTCGTCGCCGATCCGGACCGGCACGCCGGCCGGATCGACCTGCTCGACGACGCCCAGCGGAACCGGCTTCTCGACCGTGGACGCGGCCCCACCCGCGACGTCCCGCCGGCCACCGTGCCGGAGCTGTTCGGCGGTCATGCCCGGCGCACCCCGGACGCCGTCGCCGTCGTGCAGGGCCCGGAGCAGCTCACCTACGACGAACTCGACCGCCGCGCCAACCGTTTCGCGCACCTGCTCGCCGACTGCGGTGTCGGCCTCGACGACCTCGTCGCCCTGGTCCTGCCCCGCTCGATCGACCTCGTCGTCGCCGTCCTCGGGGCGATGAAGGCCGGCGCCGCCTACGTACCCGTCGATCCGGGCTATCCGGCCGAGCGGATCGACCGGCTGCTCACCGGCCTGAAACCCGCCATGGTCGTCGACGACCGCCGGACGGTCACCCGCACCGGCGACTACCCGGACACCGCGCCGGCGGTGGGTCTGCTGCCGGAGCACGCCGCCTACGTCATCTTCACCTCCGGCTCGACCGGCGCGCCCAAGGGTGTCGTGGTCAGCCACCGTGGCATCGCCGACCTGGTCGCGGCCCAGGTCGACCACCTCGGCATCGACGGCGGCAGCCGGGTCGCGCAGGTCTTCTCGCCCAGCTTCGACGCGTCGGTGTGGGAGATGTGCGGTGCGCTGCTCACCGGGGCGACCCTGGTCCTCGGGCCGCCCGACAGCCCGTACGAGGTGCTGACGGACGGGGCCGCGGGGATCACCCACGCGACCGTCACCCCGTCGGCGCTGGCCGCCCTGCCCGCCGACACCGTGCGGGTGCCCACGCTCGTCGTCGCGGGCGAGGCCTGCCCCGCCGAGCTGGTCGCCGCCCGGTCGCCGGGCCGGCGGATGATCAACGCCTACGGCCCCACCGAGACCACCGTCTGCGCGACCATCAGCGACCCGCTGCACGGCGACGGGCCGGTGCCGATCGGCCGGCCGATCACCGGTACCCGCGTCTACGTGCTGGACGACCGGCTGCGGCTCGTCCCGCCCGGGGTCGCCGGTGAGCTGTACGTCTCGGGGGCGGGTCTGGCCCGTGGTTACCTGGGCCAGGCGGCGCTGACCACGCTCCGGTTCGTCGCGGACCCGTACACGCCGGGCGGCCGGATGTACCGCACCGGGGACGTGGTGCGGTGGACGCCCGGCGAGGTTCTCGAGTTCGTCGGGCGCTCCGACGACCAGGTCAAGATCCGCGGGTTCCGGGTGGAGCCGGCCGAGGTTGAGGCCGTCGTCGCCGAACACGTCGGCGTCACGCGGGCGGCGGTGGTCGCGCGGGAGGACGCCGCGGCGGGCACCCGCCTGGTGGCGTACGTGGTCGGCAGCGCGGCCGGGGTGCGGGACTTCGTGGCGCGGCGGCTGCCGGACCACATGGTGCCGTCGGCCGTGGTGGAGCTGGACGCCTTCCCGTTGACGGCGAACGGGAAGATCGACCGGGAGGCGCTGCCCGCCCCCGGCTTCACGGCCACCGGCCGGGGCCCGTCGTCACCGCGCGAGGAGGCCCTCTGCGCGATCTTCGCCGAGGTCCTGGGCCTGCCCGCCGTCGGCGTCGAGGACAGCTTCTTCGACCTGGGCGGCCACTCGTTGCTGGCGATGCGGGTGGCCAGCAGGGTCCGCTCGACGCTGGGCGTGGAGATGCCCATCCGGACGCTGTTCCAGAGCCCGACCGTCGAGCGGCTGGCGGCCGACCTCGGCTCGGCTCCCCGCGCCCGGCCCGCGCTGCGGCGGATGCGCCGTCCGGAGGAGGCGTCGTGATCGGGCTGTCGGTCGCGGGGACGTGCCCGGGGTTCCGCCACCGGGCCGGCGGCGGTGGCGCGGCGGGGCGCTCGTGACCGGCTCCGTGTCGGGGGGTCTCGCCACGCGGGTACTGGCCCGCAGCCGCCGTCACCCCGACGCCCTCGCGGTCGTGGACGGTGACCGGCAGCTCGACTACGCGGCGCTCGCGGACTGCGCGGCGGCGGTCGCCCTCGGGCTCTGGCGACTCGGGGTGCGGCGGGGTCAGGCGGTCGCCGTCTGCCTGCCCCGGTCCTGGCAGTTGGTCGGCACCATGCTCGGCATCCTGCGCGTGGGTGGGGTCGTCGTCCCGCTCGACGCGCAGAATCCCGCCGAGCGCAGCCACCACATCCTGACCGACGCCGGCTGCACGATGGTCGTGCACGACGGCACCGTCCCGGCCGGGTTGCCCCACCGGGTCACCTGCGCCGCCGCGGACGATCTCCTCGCGACCGAGACCGGCCCGACGCCCGACAGCACCCCGGCCGACTGCTCGTTCCTCTTCTACACGTCGGGCACCGCCGGTCGGCCGCAGGGAGTGCAGGTGCGCGACGGCGGCATCCTCCGGCTGGCGGAGCCCGGCTACCTGGAGTTCGGTGCCGGCCGGCGGTTCGCCTGCCTGGCCGACCCGGCGGTCGACGCGCTCAGCTTCGAGGTGTGGGTGCCGTTGCTGACCGGCGGCTGCTGCGTCATCGTCGCCGACCCGGTCGCGCGGACGCCACGCCTGCTGCGCGCCGCGCTGCTGCGGGAGCGGATCGACACGGTCCTCGTCACCACCGTGCTGTTCGCCGCGGTCGTCGCCGAGGAGCCGGCCTGCTTCGCGGCGACCGACCAGGTGCTGGTGGGCGGCGAGCAGCTCGACGTGTCGCTGGTGCGCCGCTGGTACCGCGACAACCCGGACAGCACCACCCGGCTGCACCACGTCTACGGCCGCACCGAGTGCACCACCCTGGCGCTGAGCCATCCGATCGACCGCGAGGTCACCGGGGAGGTGGTCCCGATCGGGCTCGCCCTGCCCGGCACCGAGGCCCTCGCGGTGGCCGGCGACCGGCCGGCGGTGCCGGGCGAGCAGGCCGAGCTCTACCTCGGTGGGGAGGGTGTGGCGGCGGGCTACCGCAATCTGCCCGAGGAGACGGCCTGCCGTTTCGTCCGGCTCGCCTGGCGGGCGGGCCGGCGCTACTACCGGACCGGGGACCTGGTGCGGCTCGACGAGGACGGCACGATGGTGGTCGTCGGCCGGGTCGACCGGCAGGTGACGGTGTGCGGCTGCCGGGTCGAACCCGGTGAGGTGGAGCGGCAGATCCTGACCCACCCGGGCGTCCTGCTGGCGCATGTCTGCGCCCGCCGTGATCCGGTGGCCGGGGGCACCGAACTGCTCGCCTACGTCGTGCTGCGCCACGAGGTGCCGTACGGCGACTACGACCGGCACCTGGCCCACACCCTGCCGCCGGCGCTGCGCCCGCGCCGCACCTACCGGGTCGACGCGTTGCCGGTGACCGACGACGGCACGGTCGACGAGGCCGCGCTCCTCGCCGCCGTCGGCCCGCCGTCGCGCGGGGAGGGGGACGGCGTGGTCGTCACCGCCTGGCGGCGGCTGGGGGAGGAGCACCGGCCGGGGCTGGTCGGCGCGGTGCCGGGGCCCGACCGCGACGCCGCCGTCGGGCCGCCGCACGGGGGCGAGGCACCGACCGCGATCAATCAGGACGGGGGTACGCCGTGAACCCGTACGAGTCGATGCCGGCACGGGCGTTCTGGCGGGCGGCGGTCGTCGAGCCGGGGATGGCCGGGATCAGCGACCTGTGGCGGCCGGCGTTCGCGATCGGCCAGGACGACGCGGTGATCACCGCCGGGTCCTGTTTCGCCGCGAACCTGGGCCGGGCCCTGCTCGAGCGCGGCTGGAACTGGTGGGACGCCGAGCCGGCGCCACCGGGGCTGACCGGTCCGGAGCGTCGGGCCAGGGGTTACGGGGCCTTCTCCTTCCGCACCGGCAACATCTACACCGCCGCCGTCGCGCGGCAGTGGCTCGCCTGGGCTCTCGGCCGGGCCGAACCGCCCACCGAGGCGTGGGCCGGGGACGGCCGGTTCTTCGACCCGTTCCGGCCGTCGATCGAGCCGGCCGGGTTCGCCAGCGCCGAGGAGATGCTCGAGTCCCGGCGCACCACCCTCGCGGCCATCCGCCGCGCGGTCACCGGGGCGAGCGTGCTCATCTTCACCGTGGGGCTGACCGAGTCGTGGCGCGACGCGGCCAGTGGCGACACCTATCCCGTCTGCCCCGGCACCGTCCGTGGGGAGTTCGACCCCGAGCGGCACGTGTTCCACGAGTTCACCTTCGCCGAGGTGTACGAGGACCTGGTGGCGGTCGTGGACCTGTGTCGCGCCGCCAATCCCGACCTGCGCGTGGTGCTGACCGTGTCGCCGGTGCCGTTGACGGCGACCGCGACGGGCGGGCACGTGCTGACCGCCACCGTGCACGCGAAGTCGGTGCTGCGTGCCGCCGTCGGTCAGGTGGCCGGGGAGCGCGACGACGTCGACTACTTCCCGTCGTACGAGATCGTCGCGGGCTTCCCGGCCCGGGCCGCGTTCTTCGAGCCCAACCTGCGCACCGTCACCCCGGACGGCGTGGACTTCGTCGTGCGGCACTTCGTCGGCGCGCTCGCCGGCCGCCCCGCCGCCCGGCCCTGCCGCACCGGCACCGCCACTCAGATCGGAGGGGATCCCTGTGACGACGCCGTCCTCGACTACTACCGCCCCCGCTAGGTTCCTGCTGCTGGGCGACTCGCACGCGGGACCGATCGGGCGGGCGGCCCAGGCTGCGGGGATCGGCCTCGCCGGTGGGCCGCTCGATATCAGCCGCCGGTACCCGGAGTCCTTCTACGACCTGGGCGACGGTGATGTCGTCTTCCGTAAACCGGCCACCGAGCAGCACTACCGGGAGTTCCTGGCCGTGCTCGGGGTGGCCCGGATGGCCGACCTGCGCGTCCCGGTGGTCTCGACCCTCGGGTTCGGCGTCCACGTCGTCGCGGCCGTCGAGAACTGGCGGATCTACCGCGACGACACCGGCGGCTTTCCGCCCGGGTTCATCGGCGGTGGTCTCTTCGACGAGATCATCACGACGTACTACGGGCAGACGCTCGACCTCTACCGGCACATCCGGGGGATGGGCGTCCGGGTCCTCGGGGTGATGCCGCCGCAGCGGGTGCCGCCGGAGGCGGACCCCGAGGTCTTCTTCGCCGCGCAGCAGTGCATCCGCCGCGAGCTGCTCCGGCTCGGTGTGGAGGTGCCCGACCTGCGGTCCCGGGTCACCGACGAGACCGGTTTCCAGCGCCCGGAGCTGTGCGATCCGGACGACTTCGTGCACGGGAACCTGGCGTTCGGCCGGCTGGTCCTGGCCGATCTCCTCGACCGTGGCCTCTGAGCCGGCCGACGAGCGGGTGGCCGGCCGCCCCGACGGGGAGGGCGGCGGCCGGTCCGCCGCAGACCGTTCGGGCGGGTCACGCTGCCCGGGTCAGGCTCCGGGCCAGTCCGTCCGCGAGGCGCGGGCCGGCCTCCGCGCCGGCGGCACGCAGGTAGGCGTTGGCGCGGGCGTAGGGGTGGCTGGCCGCGTGGGCGACGGCGTCCCCGGCGGCGTACGCGGCGGCGACCGCGACCGCGTTCACCCGGGCGTTGACCCCCGCGAACGACTCGGCGTGGGCGGCGACGTAGTGCTCGGCGTACTGGCCGGCCTGGGCGGCCGCCTCCGCCGCGGGGGCGCCCCGGGAGGTGAGGTAGCCGTACGCCGTCGCGTAGCTGGTGGCGCGCGCCTCGGCGGCGGCGTACGCGCGCCGGTAGACCTCAACCAGCCAGGGTTCGAGCGCCGCGACCCAGTCCTGCGCGGTGCCGAGGTCGCCGTGCAGCGCGGCGGTGTGCAGGCGGCTCAGCTCGGCACTGTCCGGCACGGCCAGCAGGGGGATGACCGTGCTGCGGTGCCAGTCGTGCACCGCCGTGAGCGGGACGGTGGACCAGTTCGGTGTCACGGGCGATCCTTCCGGGGGACGAGGGTGACCGGGACCGAGTCGTAGCCGCGGACGAGGTTCGAGCGGGTGCGGACGACCGGGCCTGCGGGCTCGACGCGCTCCACCCGGCGCAGCACCTCGCCGATCATCGCGGTGAGTTCCGTCGTGGCGAGCGCGGCGCCCAGGCAGTAGTGCGTGCCGGAGGCGAAGGCGAGGTGCGGGTTCGGCGCGCGCGTGACGTCGAAGGTTGCGGCATCGGCGAAGACGGCCTCGTCCCGGTTTCCCGACGCCAGCCACGCGGCGACCCGTTCGCCCGGCCGGACCAGGTGCCCGCCCACCCGGGCCGGCACCACCGCCGTCCGTACCACATGGGTGGCCGGGCTGGTGAACCGGAGCACCTCCTGCACCGCCGGGGCGAGCAGGGCCGGGTCACGCCGGAGCCTCGACCACTGCCCGGGTGCGGCGGCCAGGGCGAGCAGCCCGCCGGCGGTGGCGTGCCGGGTGGTCTCGTTGCCGCCGGAGAGCAGCCCGTCGCAGTTGAGCAGGATCTCCTCGTCGGTGAGCGGCACGTCGCGGATCCGCGCCGCGATCAGTGTGCTGATCAGGTCCTCGCGGGGGTCGCGCCGGCGCCGGGCCAGCAGCTCCTCGAAGTAGAGCAGGATCTCCGCGTGGGCCTCGGCCACCGTGAGGGTCTCCGCGCGGCCACCGGTGGGCCCGAAGGCCACGGTCGTCCGCTCGACCATGAAGTCCCAGTCCTCGGCGGGTACGCCCAGCATGTCGCAGATGACCGAGGCGGGCAGGCGGGCGGCGACCCGGACGAGGTCGCAGCCGCCGTCGCGCAGCGCCTCGTCGACGATCCGGGCGGCGGTCGCGCGCATGGTGCGCTCCAGCCGGGCGACGACCCGTGGGGTGAACGCGGAGTTCACCACCCGCCGGATCTCACCGTGCCGGGGTGGGTCGCTGACGATCAGCATCTTCCCGGCGGCGGTGGCGGTGGCCTCGGGGTTGTCGTCGAGGCGCATCCCGCGCTCGGAGGTGAACCGGGTGTGGTCGCGGAGCACGCGCAGGATCTCCGCGTGGGTGACGACCGCCCAGAACCAGTCGCGGTCGCGCTCCACCCGGTGGATCGGGCCCTGTGCGCGCAGCCGGGCCCAGAGCGTCTCGGGGTCGCCGTCGCGGGCGAGGTCCGGGTCGGCCAGCATGCCGTCCGTGGTGATCCGGTCCGGGCCGGGGGCGGCCGTCACTGGTCGACCATTCTGCGCAGCGGCTTGCGGGCGGGCGTGGACATCTCGCCCAGGCGACGGGCGAGGTCGGCGACCGTGGGGGAGAGGAACAGGGTCCGGATGGGGATCTCCACCCCCAGTTCCGCCCGTGCCCGCGCGATCAGTCGGGTGGCCGACAGCGAGTGCCCGCCGAGGGCGAAGAAGTCGTCGTCGACCCCGACCCGGTCGACGCCGAGCACCGCGCCGAAGAGTCGGCACAACGTCGCCTCCTGGCCGGTGGTCGGGGCGCGGTACCCGTCGCCGCCGGGCGTGGGGGCCGGCAGGGCCGCGCGGTCCAGCTTCCCGTTCGGGGTCAGGGGCAGCTCCGGCAGCACGACGACTGCGGCCGGGACCATGTACGCGGGCAGCAGTTCGGCGACGTGGGCCCGTACCTGGCGGGTGGTCGGCGGCGCCGCCCCGGGTTCCGGTACCAGGTAGGCCACGAGCTGCGGTTCGCCCGGCCGGTCCTCGCGGGCGACGACGGTGGCGTGGCGGACGGCGGCGTGGCGGGTCAGGGTCCGCTCGATCTCGGCCGGTTCGATGCGGAAGCCGCGCAGTTTGATCTGGTGGTCGGTGCGGCCCAGGTACTCGACCTCACCGGTGGCGGTCCAGCGGGCGAGGTCGCCGCTGCGGTACATCCGCGCACCGGGGCCGCCGAAGGGGTTGGCGACGAACCGTTCGGCGGTCAGCGCCGGTTGGTGGGCGTAGCCGCGGGCGAGGCCCTGCCCGGCGATCCAGAGTTCACCGGTCACCCCGGGCGGTACGGGGCGCAGCGTCCGGTCCAGGATCAGGATCTGGTAGTTGACCAGCGGACGGCCGACGGACGGCGGCATGCCGGCGTTCCCGGGACCGAGGTGGGTGGCGGTGGTGTAGAAGGTCTCGGTGGGGCCGTAGGCGTTGGTGACCCGGGCGGTGTGCGCGCACAGCGCCTCCGCCACGGTGGCGGGCAGGGCCTCGCCGGTGCTGACCACACGGAGCCCGCTCAACCGGTCCGGGGCGTGGGCGGCGAGGACCCGCCAGAGCGCGGGGGTGGCCTGCATGACGGTGATCCCCGTCCGCTCGGCGAGGTCGAGCAGGGCCGGTGTGTCGACGATGTCGTCCCGGTCGGCCAGCACCACCCGGCCTCCGGCGAGCAGGGGGAGGAAGAGTTCGAGCGCGGCGATGTCGAAGGCGACGGTGGCGATCGCCAGGAGCCGGTCCGCCGTGGTCAGGGCGAGCAGGCGCTGCATTCCGGCCAGCGAGTTGACCAGTGCGCCGTGCTCGACGACCACGCCTTTCGGGCGGCCGGTCGAGCCGGACGTGTAGATCGTGTAGGCGGCGTGCCGGGTGGTGACCGG
>NZ_LRQV01000030.1 GCF_001567585.1 Micromonospora rosaria | reverse complement strand
CGCTCGGCCTCCGGCCCCGCCGGGTGCGACCGCTCAGACTCCGGCCCGGCCGGGTGCGACCGGCCCGGGTCCGGGGCCCAGTCGGGCCGGTCCGCCCGGGTCCGGGCGTCCCGCGCCCGCCGGCTGACCGGCTGCTCGTCGGCCTCCCGCGCCCACGGCGGGGCCCAACCCTCGCTCCAGCTCGGCCGGTTCCAGTTGGGACCGGGCCAGTTCGGTTCGTCGTCCTCGGCGCGACCGGCGCTCCCGTCAGCCGGGGACGACCCGGCCGGCCGGCCCTCTGCCGGCGCACCCGCGGACCGGCGGCCCGGCGTCGGCTCGGTCAACGGCTCCGCCGCCTCGGGGTGCTGACCGCCGGCTGCCGGTCCGGCCCGCCGGACCCCCGACCGGGGGCTCTCGTCACGCTCCGGGGAGCCACCCCGGCCCGGCTGCCCGGACCGCCGGTCGGCGGGCAGGTCGGGCGGGAAGTCGGCACCCGGGTCACCCCAACGGGGCGGCTCCGACCTGGCCGACGAGCCGCTCTCCCCGCCGGCCGAATCGCCCCGACCGGCGCCCGGCCCGTCGTAGCCCGGACCAGCCCCGTCGTAGCCGGGGGCCGACGTCTCGTAGCCGACGTTCGGCGCGTCGTGACCGGCCGCTGACGTCTCGTAGCCGGGGGCCGGTGCGTCATAACCGGCGTTCGGTGTCCCGTAACCGCCGGCCGGCGCGTCGTAGCCGGTGGACCGCCCGTCGTAGCCGGGGGCCGTGGCCTCGTAACCGTGCGGCGCACCGTCGTAGCCCGGAGGCGGATCGTCGGGGCCGGTCCCGGCGGGCGACGTACCCGGCACCGGGGGCGCCGAGGCGGGTCGTCCGCCCTCCGCCCAGCGGCTCGACCGGGAGGTGGGCAGGTCGTCGTCCGAGGAGTGGCGGGCGTTCGCGGGGTCCTCCTCGTCGGGGGTGGTCGGGGGCGTGGCGGGCCGCTCCGTCGGCGGCGCGGGCCGCTGGAGCGGCACGAGCAGTCGGTCACCGTCGGTGTCCCGGCGCGGCTCGGCACGGAGTCCGGGCGGGGCGCTCACCGGCAGCTGCCGACCGGCCGGCGGGGCGCTCACCGGCAACTGCCGGGCATTGGGCGGCGCGCTGACCGGGGCCTGCCGGCCGGCCGGTCCGGCCGGGTCGTGGCCGTTCACCCGGTGCCCGTTGACCCGGGCCGGGGGCTCGTCGTCGGGGTGGCCGGACAGCGGGGCGGGCAGGTCACCGTGCCGGGGCGAGGACGCGGCCCAGCCCGACGGCGGCTCGGACTGCCACCGGGACGCGGGCTCGCGGCCCCCCGACGCGCCTCCACCGGAGGGCCAGGCGGCGGGAGATGCCCAGCCACCGCCGGAACGGGCCAGGTCGTCGTGCTGACCCGTCCCGTCACCGTGCTCTCCCGGGGTGGCGGCACCGGGTTGACCTGTTTCACTCACCGCGCGCTCCTTGGTCGCCCTCGCTGAGGCTACCGTGTGGTGACAGTGGCGATAAGTTACAGCGGCGGGCCAATTCCGGGACGGGTCAGACCCCCGCCCGGTTCGGGTGATTGATGCCGGCTCGTACGAAGAAACACGGAGGTTCCCATGACCGCGTTGGGGAACGGTGCCCAGACGGCCGGCCGACCCACGCGTCTGCCACGCTCGGCGCGCCGCAAGCAGCTACTCGCGGCGGCGCAGGAGGTGTTCGTCGCGCAGGGGTACCACGCCGCGGCGATGGACGACATCGCCGAGCGGGCCGGGGTCTCCAAGCCCGTGCTCTACCAGCACTTCCCCGGCAAGATGGAGCTGTACCTGGCGCTGCTGGACACGCACTGCGACGCGATCGTGGCGAAGGTGCAGGACGCGATGACCGGGACGAACGACAACAAGGAGCGGGTCTCCGCGTCGGTCCGGGCGTACTTCGACTTCGTGGACCACGAGAGCGAGGCGTTCCGTCTGGTCTTCGAGTCGGACCTGCGCAACGACCCGGCCGTCCGGCAGCGGGTGGAACGGGTCGAGCAGGGCTGCATCGCCGCGATCACCGACACCATCATCTCCGACACCGGGGTCAGCCGGGCCCACGCCGAACTGCTCGCCTCCGGCCTGGTCGGCGCGGCCGAGACCGCCGCCCAGTTCTGGCTGGCCCGTGGCCGGCAACTGCCCAAGGCGGAGGCCGAGGCGCTGGTCGCCGCGCTCTCCTGGCGGGGGATCGCGAGCTTCCCCTTGCAGGGGGAGTCGGCCGGACCCCAGGGTGAGTCAGCCTGAACATCGGCTGCGCGGATCGGATAGCCTTCCTCCGGCGGCTCTTTCGCCCCAGTTGAGGAGGCACAGTGGAGGTCAAGATCGGCGTGCAGTACGCACCGCGCGAGCTGGTGCTGGAGAGCGCGCAGTCTCCGGCCGAGATCGAGCGGATCGTCACCGACGCCATCGCGAGCGACGGAACGCTGTCCCTGACCGACGAGAAGGGCCGGCGGATCATCGTTCCGGTCAGCAAGGTCGCCTACGTCGAGATCGCCGAGGCGGCCCCCCGCGCCGTGGGGTTCACCGTCCGTTGACCGATCGGGGCCCGACAAGGGCCCCGATCCCCGACGCCCCACCCCCGCCACGCCCGGCCTGCCTCGTCCCGGTTGCCGTGTCCACGCCGCCCGGCCCCGGCCTGGACCGTCGCGTCCAGGACCGCCACCACCGGACTGCCACGACCGCACCGCCATGACCGGACTGCCGCGCCCCGGACTGCCGCGCCCCTGACGGCCACGACCCACCCCCGTCACGGCCCACCCGGCCCCGCGTCCGGTCCCGTCCCGCCACGGCCCGCCCTGCCGTCAGGTCCGCCCTGCCGCAGGTCCGCCCGCCTGACCGCAGGCCCCTCCCAGGAGACCCACCTCGTCGCAGTCCCGGCCAATCACGGGCCGCCCCGGTGACGACCCCGGCCCCTCGCGGCCCTCCACCCCGCCACGTCCGTCCGGCCCCACCGGCCCCTCGGCCACCCGATCCCATCCCGACCGCCCCGCCCCGTCGACCCTCCCCTCCCCGCCCCGCCCCGCCCCGCCCCGCCCCGCCCCGCCCCGACGATCTTGCACTTTCGGCCCCCAGGAGGGGGCTTTTGCGGCAATTGCCGGGGCCGCAAGTGCAAGATCGCGTGAAAGTGGGGCCGCCACGGGGGCAGGAGCACGGCCGCGAGGGTGGAGGGTGACGCGAGGGGCGAGACCGGGCGGGGGAGAGGGTGGGGCGGAGAGGAGTAGCCGGGGGTGTGCGGGGGATGCCGGGGCGGGCCAGCCTGAGGGACGCGGGAAGGCCGGTCGCCGTGCGGAGGGATCGGGCGCTGCGAATGTGAGCTGGATCACATTCATTTGGCGCGCAAGGACTTGTCAGCATGGATAAGGCCAGATCCAGGCGGCTCAGGTATTATGGAGCAGTTGCCGTGGGCGCCGATGCGATCGAAGTCCTGCCTACGGCGCGCGTGCGGCCCGGTCCGGTTCGGCACTTTCTGGCCCCCGACCGTGTGGCCCGCGCCACACCGAAGCGCCCTGAGGACAGAGCGGGGCGCACCACGAGAGGGCACCCCGACATCCACATGAACGAACAGAACCAAGATCACACAGACGGGCAGGACCTGTCCCCCGTCGTACCCGTGCGCCCCGAGGCGCCGACCTTCGCGGCGCTCGGCGCCCGCCAGGAGACGGTCGAGGCACTGGCCGCCGCCGGCATCACCCGCGCCTTCGCCATCCAGGAGTACGCGCTGCCGATCGCGATGCGCGGCACCGACCTGATCGGGCAGGCGCCGACCGGCACCGGCAAGACCCTCGGCTTCGGCGTACCGCTGCTGGAGCGGGTCTTCGCCCCCGACGAGGGGGGCGACGGCGTGCCCCAGGCGCTGGTCGTCGTACCCACCCGTGAGCTGGGCCTCCAGGTCGCCAAGGACCTCGACACCGCCGGGCGGACCCGGGGCGTGCGGGTGCTGCCGATCTACGGCGGCGTCGCGTACGAGCCGCAGATCGAGGCGCTGCGCAAGGGCGTCGAGATCCTCGTCGGCACCCCGGGCCGGCTGCTCGACCTCGCCAAGCAGAAGCACCTCCGGCTGGACCGGGTGCACGCGCTGGTGCTGGACGAGGCCGATCGGATGCTCGACCTGGGCTTCCTCGACGACGTCGAGAAGATCCTGGCGATGCTGCCGGAGGACCGGCAGACGATGCTCTTCTCGGCGACCATGCCGGACCCGATCGTCGCCCTGTCCCGGCGCTTCCTGCGCCACCCGGTGACCATCCACGCCGGGCACACGGCCGAGACCGGCCCGAACCCGCAGACCAAGCAGCTCGCCTACCGCACCCACTCGATGAACAAGATCGAGATTGTGGCGCGCATCCTCCAGGCGGAGGGACGCGGGCTGACCATGATCTTCACCCGGACCAAGCGGGCCGCCGACCGGGTCGCCGAGGACCTCGACTTCCGGGGCTTCGCCGTCGCCGCCGTCCACGGCGACCTCGGCCAGGGCGCCCGGGAGCGGGCGCTGCGCGCGTTCCGCGCCGGCAAGATCGACACGCTGGTCGCCACCGACGTGGCGGCGCGGGGCATCGACGTCAGCGGGGTCACCCACGTCGTCAACTACGACTGCCCCGAGGACCAGGACACCTACACGCACCGGATCGGCCGGACCGGCCGGGCGGGCGCGACCGGGGTGGCGGTGACCTTCGTCGACTGGGACGACATGCCCCGCTGGCGGATCATCGACAAGACCCTCGGGCTGGACATGCCCGAGCCGCCGGAGACGTACCACACCTCCCCGCACCTCTACACCGACCTGGACATCTCCCGCGAGGTCAGCGGCACGCTGCCGACCGCCGAGCGGACCCGGGCCGGGCTCTCCGCCGAGGTCGAGGAGGACCTCGGCGGCGGGCGGCGACGCAGCGGCGACGGGGGTCGGCCCCGGCGGACCGCCGAGGGTCGCGGCCGGCGGCGGCGCGGTGGCGCCGACGCGTCCGCCGCGCCGGAGCCCACCGCCACCGACGACACCTCCGCCGAGGAGGGCTCCCGGACCCCGCGCCGGCGGCGGCGTCGCCGCGCCGGTGAGCTGGTCGCCGGCGAAGCGGCGACCGGTGACAGCGGTACGTCCGCCCCGGTCGTCACCGCCGACGGCGCCGGCCAGCCGCCCGCCGAGGGCGCGGTGAAGCCCCGCCGGCGTCGTCGCCGTCGCAGTGGCGCTGCCACCGGCGGTACGCCGGCCGAGGCGACCGCCGACTGACCGAGCCGTGCCTTGACGTCCCCGTGCCGCCCGGCACGGGGACGTCGCCGTTGTGCCCCGGCACCGGGTACGCCCTCGCAGCCCCGACCGGCGGACCAGGATGATGGAGCCATGCCCGAACCGTTGGACGCCGCCCTGACCGAGGTCCGGGCGCTGCTGTTGGACCCCGCGTTGACCCGGGCGGTCGCCGCCGGCCGTCGCCGGGGCCACCGCCCCGCCGTGGTCCGCGCCGAACTGCGACCGGTCACCCTCAAGGCGGGGCCCCGGTTGCAGATCGCCACCTCCGACGGGGACCGGCCGCACACCCGCAACGTCGCGCCCGGCCCGGAGGCGGACGCGGCGGTGGACGCGCTGCTGGCCGAGCCGTTCGGCAACTGGCACGTGGAGACCACCGACGCCACGCTCCAACTGCGGGTGACCAAGTCCGGCGAGGCGCAGGTGCACCGGGCGGGGGCGACCCGGACGGCGACCGCGCCGGCCGGGCACGACCGGGTCAAGGAGTACCTGCTCGACCCCGGTGACCCGATCTTCGCCGAGATCGGTGGCTCGGCGGCGAAGCGCCGGCAGGTGGACGCCTTCCTGCGGGCGCTCGCCGCCACCCTCCCCGACGACCTGACCGGTCCGCTGCGCGTGGTCGACCTGGGCTGCGGCAACGCGTACCTGACCTTCGCCGCGTACCGGTACCTGACCGGTCGGGGCCTCGACGTGGACCTGGTCGGGGTGGACGTCCGGGAGGACCAGCGCCGCCGCAACACCGACCTGGCGCACCGCCTCGGCTGGGCCGACCGGGTCAGCTTCGTCGCCGGTACGATCGCCGACGCCGTCGTGGAACCCGCTCCCGACCTGGTGCTCGCCCTGCACGCCTGCGACACGGCGACCGACGAGGCGTTGGCGCGGGCGGTCCGGTGGGATGCCCGCTGGGTGCTCGCCGCCCCGTGCTGCCACCACGACGTGGCCGCCCAGTTGCGGGCCCGTCCCGCCCCCCACCCGTACGACCTGCTGACCCGGCAGGGCATCCTGCGGGAACGCTTCGCCGACGTGCTCACCGACGCGCTCCGGGCCGGCCTGCTGCGGGAGTACGGCTACCGGGCCGAGGTGGTGGAGTTCGTGGACTCCCAGCACACCCCCCGTAATCTGCTGATCCGGGCCCGCCGGACCGGGGCCGGGCCGACCCCCGCCCAGCGGGCCGAGTACCGCGACCTGGTGGCCCAGTGGCAGCTCACCCCCCGGCTGGCGACGCTGCTGACCGCCGCCGACGCAGGCGGTGCCTAGGAACGGCGATCGTCGTCGCGGCGGTCCCGCACCGGCATCCGGTCGCCGGGGCCACGGCCCGTCCCCCGCTCGTGCTCCCCGGGCCGGGTCGGGAACGGCACCACGGTCCCCGGCCCGGTCGTCTCGGCGTTCCCGGCCGCCGCGAAGGCGTTCCAGGAGATGTCCACCAGCAGCCGCTTGAGGTCGGCGTGTCGGAGCGCGGCGTTGCGTTGCAGGGCGAGCCGGGCGCCGAGGACGACCCCGACCAGGGTGGTGGTGGTCGCCCCGGCGGCGGCGAGCACCTGCGCGCCGGTGGCCCCGTCCTGGGTCAACACCAGCACCAGCAACCAGATCCAGAAGCCGGCGGCGAAGACCCCGGCCTTGGCGACGAAGAAGAGGCTGACCGCACCGGGACGGTGCGGCGACGAACGGTCCTGCTCGGGCATGTCGCTCCTTTCCCAGGCGTGCACCGCCCCGGCCTGGTGGTGGCCCCGGCGTCCTGTCGGGTGCCATCCTGCGGTCACCCGGCGGTTCGGCACAACTACCCACCGCTGCCCCTACGGGCAACCGGGATCGTGTCCTGCGCCCCGAGCAATAGGGTCGATCGGTCAGTTGTCCCGGCTTCGGCCCGTACTACGCTCGAAAGACGCACCGTCCGGTGCTCCGGCCGGAAGGAAGACGCCGCAGGGATGGGTTCCGTACAGGTTTCGCCGCAGAGCGCGTTCGCGCGGTTCGTCCGTCGTGCCATCGACGACGCGCGCGAGACACGCGGCTGGACCGTCACCGACCTGGCGCACCACACCGGCGTCGGCCGGTCCACGGTGTTCCGCTGGCTGGCCGGCGACTGGCAGGACTATCCCGAACTGGCCAAGGTGCGCGGCTTCTGCGCCGCGTTGGACCTGCCGGTCACCGCGGCGTTCCGGGCGCTCGGGCTGCCCGACGCCGGCCCGGTGGGGCGGCGGCGCGGCGAGGACACCCCGGTGGAGGCGGACGTCCGGGTGATCCTGGAACGGCTGGCCGACCCCGGCATCCCGGCCGAGGAGAAGCACCACATCCGGGACCTGCTGCGCTACCTCGCGCACCGCCCGGTCCGGCGGGCCGGCGTCGGGCGGGACGAGGGCCTCACCCCACGGTCAGCGTGAACTCGGCGGTGCGTACCTCACCGGCGACCTGGAAGTCCAGGTAGAGCCGGTACCGGCCGGGGCCGGGCACGGTCAGCCAGAACTTCACCGCGTCCCCGTCGAGCTGGGGCTCGGGGTGCACGTGCAGGTACCCGAGGTCACCCTCGCGCAGCGCCACCAGGTGCCCGTACGCGCCGAGGTAGCGCTCGACCGTCGGCACCCCGCCGTCCGCGCCCCGGACCCGGAACAGCAGCGGCACAGACGTACCGGGGGTCGGCTCGCCCTCGTACCCGACGGTGAACCCGTCGACGGTGCTCTGCCGGGCCGCCTCGGGCAGGGGGCGGGGCGTGTAGTCGCCGGGCGCGACCAGGTCCACCCCGAGGGTCACCGCCGTCTGCGAGCCGTCGTCGGCCAGGGCGGTGAAGTCCGCGTACGCCCGCCACACACCCGGCTCGGGCAGGGTCAGCGGGATGGACCAGGTGCCGTCCGGGGCCATCGTCGGATGCAGGTGCTGGAACCCGGTGAGGTCCCGGCGCACCACGATCAGGTGCAGCGGCTTCTCGTGCACGATCGCGAACCGGGTCACCGGGCGGCGCTGCCCGTCGTGGATCTGGAACCGCAGGTCGCCCTGCCGGCCGACCGGGAACTCCCCGGTCAACGGGACGAGCGTGTAGCCGGCCGAGGTGACCGAGAAACCGGTGGCGGCGTCGTCCCCGCCGCCGTCGTGCTGGTGCGCCCCGGTGCCGGGGGCGTGGCTGTGCGCTCCGGCCGGCATCGCGCCGGCGGGCACACCGGCCGGCCCCGCGCCGGGGACGGTCTCGCGCGGGTTGAGCCGGCCGAGCCCGAAGCCGAGCAGGACGGCGAGCACCAGCCCGCCGACCACCAGCGCCAGCCGGACGGTGCCGGCGTCCACGGCGGTGGGCGGCGCCCCGTCGCCCGGCACGCCGTCGCCCGGAGCGCCGTCGCCCGGCGCAGCGTCGGTCGGAGCCCTGCCGCCCGGCAGACCATCAGCCCGCGTGCCGTCGCCCGGGTCCGCCTCGGCGACGACCGGGGACGTGGGCTGATCGGGGATGCGCTGGTCCGTGCTGGTCTGATCGGGGGCGCGCTGCTCAGGCAAGGCCGCTCACCAGTTCGTAGCCCGCCTCGTCGACGGCCGCCCGGACGGACTCGATCGGCAGGGGATCCTGACTGGTCACGGTCGCCGTACCGGCGGTCAGGTCGATCCGCACCTCGTCGACGCCGGGCAGCGTGGACAGCTCGTCGGTGACGGCGCGTACGCAGTGCCCGCAGGTCATGCCGCGCACCTCGTACGTCTGCGTGACGGATCCCTGGTCAGCCATGCCGACACGGTACTCCCAGGTCGGCAGGACACCATCGGGCGTGCGGCCGTGTGTCGATGATCCCAATGCGGGCGTTCTGGGAACTTTCCCGGCCCCCACCGGATCAGCCGACGACGGCCAGGGCGAGCGGCAGCACGTCCGGTGCGCCGGCCCGCCGCAGCAGCCGCGCCACGATCGTCATCGTCCAGCCGGAGTCGACCAGGTCGTCGACGAGCAGTACCGGCCCGGCCAGCCCGCCGAGGGCGGCGGCCAGGTCGTCGGGGACGGCGAAGGCGTCGTGCAGCGCGCGTACCCGCTGGGCGCTGTTGCCGCGCGGACCGGCCCCGGCGCTCTCCGGCCCGGTGGGGACGACCTCGCCGAGCAGCGGCAGCCGGCCGACGGCGGCGATCCGCTCGGCGAGCGAGCCGACCAGCCGGGGCCGTCGCCGCGAGCCGACCGCGACCACCCCGACCGGCCGGGCCGGCCACGGGTGGTCGCCGTGCGCCCACGCCTTGAGCACCTCGACCACGGCGGCGGTCACGTCGTCGGGAACCGGGCCGTCGGCGGCCTCCGGCCCGAGCAGGCCGCGCAGCCGCCCACCCCAGCCGAGGTCGGAGAGACGTCCCACGGCCCGGCCGGGCAGCGCCTGCTCACCGGGGGCGATCCGGCCCTTGAGGGGTACCCCGACCGCGTCCAGCCCGGTCGGCCAGAGCTTCTTCGGCGGCACCTCGACGCCGGGGCGGCCGAGGAAGGTCTGCGCGGCGGTCAGCGCCGCGTCGGAGACCTCCGGGGTGAACAGCGGGCCGGCGCAGCGGTCGCACCGCCCGCAGTCGGCCGCCCCGCTGTCGTCGAGGCATTCGCGCAGGTAGCGCAGCCGGCAGCCGCCGGTGGCGGCGTACTCGCGCATGGCCTGCTGCTCGGCGGTGCGGGCCTCGGCGACGCGGCGCAACCGGGCCTCGTCGTAGACCCAGGGTTCGCCGGTGGCGAGCCAACCGCCGCGGACCCGGCGGACCGCGCCGTCCACGTCGAGCACCTTGAGCATCAGCTCCAGCCGGGTCCGGCGCAGGTCGACGATGGGTTCCAGGGCCTGGGTGGAGAGCGGCCGGTCGGTGTGCAGCGCGGCCAGTACCGTGCGGACCTGCGCCTCCGGCGGGAAGGCGAGCGAGGCGAAGTACCGCCAGATGGCGGCGTCCTCGGCCCCGGGGAGCAGCAGCACCTCGGCGTGCTCGACGGCCCGGCCGGCCCGACCGACCTGCTGGTAGTACGCGATCGGCGAGGGCGGCGCGCCGAGGTGCACGACGAAACCGAGGTCCGGCTTGTCGAAGCCCATGCCGAGCGCGCTGGTGGCGACCAACGCCTTGATCTTGTTGTCGAGCAGGTCCTGTTCGGCGGCGCGCCGGTCGGCGTCGTCGGCCTGCCCGGTGTACGAGGCCACCGACCAGCCGCGTGAGCGGAGGAACTCCGCCGTCTCCCCCGCCGCCGCGACGGTCAGCGTGTAGACGATCCCGGAGCCGGGGAGCCGGTCCAGGTGGTCGGCGAGCCAGGCCAGCCGGTGGGCCGGGGTCGGCAGGTCGACCACGCCCAGCCGCAGCGACTCCCGGTCCAGCGAACCGCGCAGGACCAGCACGTCGGGGCGCTGCGCCGCCGGGTCGGCCAGTTCGGTGCCGAGCTGCTCGGCCACGTCGGCGGTGACCCGGGCGTTGGCGGTGGCGGTGGTGGCGAGCACCGGGGTCTGCTCGGGCAGCCGGCCGAGGAAGGTCCGCAGCCGGCGGTAGTCCGGCCGGAAGTCGTGCCCCCAATCGGAGACGCAGTGCGCCTCGTCCACCACGAGCAGCCCGGTGGTGGCGGCGAGCTTCGGCAGGACGGCGTCCCGGAAGTCGGGGTTGTTGAGGCGTTCCGGGCTGATCAGCAGCACGTCCACGGAGCCGGCGTGGATCTCGGCGGTGATCTCGTCCCACTCGTCGAGGTTCGCCGAGTTGATCGTCCGGGCCCGGATGCCCGCCCGCGCCGCAGCGTCGACCTGGTTACGCATCAGCGCCAGCAACGGCGACACGATCACCGTCGGACCGTGCTCCCCCGCCTCCCGCAGCAGCGCGGTGGCGACGAAGTACACCGCCGACTTGCCCCAGCCGGTCCGTTGCACGCAGAGCACCCGCCGCCGGTCGACCACCAGCGCCTCGATCGCCCGCCACTGGTCCTCGCGCAGCCGCGCGTGCTCGCCCGCCAGCCGGCGCAGCACCGCCTCGGCCCGTTCCCGTACCGCCGCCCGGTCCTGACCACCCATCCGGCATTCCTACCAGCCGCGCGTCACCGGGGACGCAGGGGCTCACCGACGGGCCGCCGGTGCGCAGTCGCCGCCGTGGCCGGCCGCCCGGGGGCAGCGCCGGCCGGCAGCGAGCAGCCGGTCGCAGAAAACCCGATGGTGTACGCCCTGTGCGTCCTCGTACGACACCGTGGTCTCGGCGCGGTCCACGTTCCCGAGGAACCCGACCGCCCGGCTGATCACCCGGGCGTACCGCTTGGCCACGTCGAGGTCCTCGGCGGCCACCGGCAGGTGCACCACGAACCGCCCGACGCTCACCGCTGATCCCCCGGCGCGAAGCGGGTCGGCCAGCCGTGCAGGGCAGCCTTGATCCGGGCGTTCTCCTCGGCCAGGGTCGCCAGGTCGCGCCGGGTCACCGCCAGCTCGCCCGCCACCCGGTGCAGGTACCCGTACACCTCGGCCGGATCCAGCCCACGCCGGACGACGCCGAACCGCCGCTGCCGGATCTGCCCGACGCTCAGCGACCGGCAGGACGCGGCCCGGTACCACCCGGCGTTCGGGCGGCGCACCAGCACCGGACGCGGGACCGGTTCCGGACGCCGGGTGGCCCGGCGGAACCGGGAGAGCAGGTCGAACATGAGGTCACCTTCCCCGGGCGCACGCCCGCTGTGAGAGATCCCGGATGGCGGCCCGATCCACGTCGGGGAAGCGGACCGGGCCGCCGGCCCCGCGACCGCAGCCCTCACCGGCGGTACGGCCACGCGACCAACCTCGCGCCCAGCCCCCTCAGGCTTGCCGAACCAACCGGAGCCGGACATCTACAAGGTACACCAATTGTTTGTGTAGGTCGACTCCACGTCATCATGACACAACAGCTTGTTGCAGATACTGGTGTAGGCCGGCATGATCGAAGACGCCGAACCAACCGGAGTCCTCACCATGCCCACAGCAGAAGCCCCATACCGCCGAATCGCCAACGACATCGCCGCAAAGATCAAGAGCGGCGAGTTGAAGCCCGGAGACAAGTTGCCTTCCACTCGGGAACTCGCCGAGACCTACGAGGTGCACATGAACACCGCCTCACGCGCCCTGTCCCTCCTGCACGACCGGGACCTCATCACCGGCCAACCTGGACGGGGCACCTACGTCGCCGACCCCACCCACCCAACTCCCTGACCATTCAGCCCCCACCCGCCTTTCCCCTGGGCGCCTTGGCAGCCTTCAGCCCCCAGGTCGCGCCTGACAAGGGTGGCGGGGCGAGCTGTCGGTGGTCGGTAGGGGTCACGTCTCCGGTAGATCGATTGGCGACCAAGCAGGCCGAGAACTCTTCGGGGACGTCGCGCCTCGACGGTCGCTCCGCAGCAGAGAGATCTTGGACAGCTACCGTTCCCAGCGAACGGTAGCTGTCCAAGATCTGCAAGGCGCGCTCGCTCCAGCGCCAACCGGGGAGGGGGCGGGAAGCACAGTGAAGCATCCGGCCGGCCAACAGGCCCACCTTGCCCCCTTATGCCCCAAACGCTCCCACCTCGCGAGGCCCAACCTGGGAGATCTTGGAGCCGAGTGGCCCCCAGCGGGGCCGATATCTTCCAAGGTCCACCGTTGACTAGATCCAGCCGGCAGAGCGGGGACACATTGTGCAGGTATGGCCGTTTCGCGCCTGCGAGGTGCCGAACAGGCCGGATGAAGTGGACCGGATGACGCGGAAGGGAAGGACCCCGGGAGGGGGCACTCCCTTCCAAGGACTCCCGGAGCGCCCCTTGCAGCCGGGGAGCTTTCGGGATGCATGACCGATCCGGTTGACCCAGCCGAGGTTGCGGTTGCCAGCGCCCCTTGCAGCCAGGGAGCTTCGGGATGCATGGGGGTGAAAGGGCTTCGCACCTGGATGCAGTCGGTCCGTTGGACGAGATATCGCGCGAAGGGACGAGTGCGCCGAAGCAACTCGTGAGCGCCGGGCCCGGCTCCGGGTGGTAGTGCGGTGTGCTACCCGAGTGGGGACGTGGTCTCACAGATGGGGCAGTTCGACAGGGCTCGCGAACACCCAACCCGACCGCGCCCGGCCCGTTGCCTGCCGCCGTCGGGTTCACCGGTCGGCCACACCGCTTTCTGATCGTGAGACACCCCGCCTGACGGCCGACGGAGCGTGAATCGTCTACGACATCAGCTCGACAGGCGCCCAAAGAGTGACCCGCGGCGGACGGCGACGCGGCGGCAACAACGAACTCGGCCCCTGTCCACTCCGCCACGTTGTCGGCCCACGGACATCCGCGTCAGGCCGAAGCACCACTGAAGCGCCACTGACAGCACCACTGAAAGCGCCGCTGAACCGCCGACCCTCGACGGGCGACGGTTCAGCGGTCGCGGAGGGGGCAGGCTGGTCAGGTGAGGCCGGCGCGGGCCGCGACGGCGGTGTCCGGGTGGTCGGCGAAGACGCCGTCGACGCCGAGGCGGTAGAAGAGTTCGTACTCGGCGGTGATGTCGCCCCGGGCGTTCGGGTCGGTGCCGGTGCGGTGGTCGACGGCGAGGAACTGGTTCTCCGCCCGGAAGGTCCAGGCGTGCACGACCAGCCGTTCCCGGTGCGCGTCCCGGACCAGGGTGGTGGGGGCGAGCAGCCGGCCGGTGGCGTCACGGGGGACGATCAGGTTCTTCTGCACCCCGACGCCGTCGGCGTACCGGGCGATCCAGCGCAGGCCGGCCGGGGTGGCCAGATCGGCGTAGGTGCGGGGGTCACCGGCGACGGTGAAGTCGTAGGGGCGGCCGGTGGCGTCGAGGAGCTGGGCCAGCGGCACGTCGATCATCCGGTCCAGCTTGCGCAGGTTGGCCGTCTCGAAGGACTGGATGATCACCGGGGCGTTCCGGCCGGTGAGCTTGTTGCGCCGCAGCACCGCCACCAGGGGCTCCTCCAGGGGCAGCCCGATCGAGGCGAAGTAGGTCGGGTGCTTGGTCTCCGGGTAGACGCCGATGGTCCGGCCCCGGGCCCGGCCCTCGGTTCGGGCCAGGTCGACGACCTCCTGGAAGGTGGGCACCGGGAACTGCCCGTCGAAGGCCGTGTTGGTCGACCGGACCAGCGGCAGCCGCTCCCGGGCGCGCAGGGTCCGCAGCTCGGCCAGGGTGAAGTCCTCGGTGAACCAGCCGGTCACGGTGACGCCGTCGATGGTCTTGGTGGCCTTCCGGCCGGCGAACTCGGGGCGGTCCGCGACGTCGGTGGTACCCGAGATCTCGTTCTCGTGCCGGGCGACGAGGTGGCCGTCCCGCGTCGGGACCAGGTCCGGCTCGATGTAGTCGGCGCCCATCCGGATGGCCAGCCGGTACGCCTCCAGGGTGTGTTCGGGCCGGTAGCCGCTCGCGCCCCGGTGGGCGATGACCAGCGGCCGGTCGGTGGCCCGTTGCGCCGGCTCCGGCCCGGCCGGGGCCGCCACCGCCGGCACCACCACGGCCGGCACCACGGCCGCCGCGAGCAGCGCGGAGGCCACACCAAGGGCGGAAAGGGTACGTCGCACCGCCGTCTCCTGTTCGTCGAGGGAAGGTACGCCCAGCAGACCGGTCCTCGTTGACGGCACGTTGATCGATGCCTGGCCGGCAGGTGAATCTCGCAGAATCGCGTTTTCCCGCCCCACTTCGCCCGACATCAGAAGATTGTCTGGTGCGCCGGCTTCTCCGCTACCCGGTACGCCTGGTGCCGGTCGGGTTCCTGGTGGCGATCCTGCTCGGCACCGGTCTGCTGATGCTGCCCCAGGCCGCCGTCGAGCACGAGTACACGCCGTTCACCACCGCGCTGTTCACCGCCACCTCGGCCGTCTCGGTCACCGGCATGAGCGTGGTCGACACGCACACCTACTGGAACGGCTTCGGATTGGTGCTGATCACCGTGCTCACCCAGGTCGGCGGCCTGGGCATCCTGACCGGGGCGGCGCTGGTCATCCTGCTGGTGGCCCGGCAGCTCGGCCTGCGCAACCGGCTGCTGGTGCAGGCCGAGACCACCGAGTACGGCATCGGCAACGTCCGCGCCCTGCTGCTGCGCATCGCCGTCATCGCCCTGGTCTGCGAGGCCGTGATCACCCTGGTCCTCGCCGGCCGGCTCTGGCTCACCTACGACTACCCGCTCGGCCGGGCGCTCTGGTACGGGCTGTTCCACGCGGTGCAGGCCTTCAACAACGGCGGCTTCTCGCTCTACCCGGACAGCCTGATCCGCTTCGCCCGCGACGCCTGGATCTGCCTGCCGGTGGCCGCCGGCACGATCGTCGGCGGGCTCGGCTTCCCGGCCATCTTCGACGCCGCCCGCACCTGGCGACGGCCGAGCCGGTGGGGGGTGGCCACCAAGCTGACCGTCTGGGGCAGCCTCGCGCTGCTGGTCGTCGGCTTCGCCGGCCTGCTCGCCACCGAGTGGGCCAACACCCGGACCGTCGGCTCGTACGGCTGGTCGGGCAAGGTGCTCGCGGTCGCCACCCAGAGCGCGGTGCTGCGTACCGGCGGCTTCCAGATGATCAACATGGCGGAGCTGGACGAGGAGAGCTATCCCCTCCTCATCGCGTTGATGTTCATCGGGGGCGGCAGCGCCAGCACCGCCGGCGGGATCAAGGTCGGCACCTTCTTCCTGCTCGCCTTCGTCATCTGGGCCCAGTTGCGCGGCGAACCGGACGTCACGGTCGGCAGCCGCCGGGTCGCCGGTGCCAGCCAGCGGCAGGGGCTGACCGTGGCGCTGCTCAGCGTCGCGCTCGTCGTCGCCGGCACCACCGTGCTGATCGGGCTGGCCGAGGACGTCCGCGACTACCGGGTGCTGTTCGAGGTGGTCAGCGCGTTCAGCACCACCGGCGTCACCGCCGGGCTCGCCGCGCACCTCAACGACGCGGGCCAGTTCGTCCTCATCGCCCTGATGTACGTCGGCCGGGTCGGGCCGCTCACCCTCGGGTCGGCCATCGCCCTGAACACCCGACGCCGGCTGTACCGCTACCCGGAGGAGCAACCCATTGTCAGCTAGGCGGCGTCGGGACGGCGGGGTGGTGGTGATCGGGCTGGGCCGGTTCGGCTGCCACCTCGCCTCCTCGTTGACCCAGCTCGGTCACGAGGTGCTGGCCGTCGACCGGAACCCGGACCGGGTGCAGAAGTGGTCGCCGTACCTGGACCGGGTGGTCCAGGCGGACTCGACCGAGGAGGGCACCCTCCGGCAGCTCGGCCTGGCCGACTTCGGCCGGGTGGTGGTCGCCATCGGCGCCTCGGTGGAGGCCAGCGTGCTCACCGTGCTGGCCCTGGCCGAGCTGGGCGGCCCGGAGATCTGGGCGCGGGCCACCTCGGACCAGCACGCCCGGATCCTGGAGTCGGTGGGCGCCCGGCACGTCATCTTCCCCGAGGCGGAGACCGGCGAACGGGTGGCGCACCTGATCGTCAGCCGGATGCTGGACTACATCGAGTTCGGCGACGACTTCGCCATCGCCAAGGTCCGCGTGCCGCAGTCCCTGGTCGGCCGCTCCCTGCGCGACCTCGGACCGATCGACCGGTACGGGGTGATGGTGGTCGGCGCGAAACTGCCGGGCCAGCCGTTCCGGTACGCCGCGCCGGAGATGGTGCTCGCCCCGGGCAGCATCCTGATCGTGGAGGGCAGCATCGGCCAGGTACAGGCCTTCGCCGCCCTCGCCTGACCCACCCCGGGCCCGCGCGCCCCGCCCTACCGGGTGTCGTCGCCGCTCGGCTGGGGCTGGGCCGGCCCCGGCTGGCTGTTCTTCCCGGGCTTGGCGCTGCGGTTGTTGCCCGGCCCGGTCGGCTGCCCCGCGCCCGGCTTCGCCGCCGTCTTGCCGGTGGCCTTGGCCTTGGTCGCCGGCTTGCCCGCCGGGCCGGTCGGCTTCGGCGCGGCCGTGCCCGCCGCGCCGCCCCCACCCGCCTTACCGCCACCCGCCTTGGCCGCCGCCTTGCCGCCGCCCGCCTTGCCGCCACCCGCCTTGCTCGGGGCCGGCTTGCCGGCCTTCGATGCCGCCTTGCTCGGCTTCGCTGTCGGCGACGCCGTCCCGGCCACCCCGGCGACCTGGACCCCGCAGGTCGTCTCGCCCACCCGGAACTCCACCGGCAGCGGGTTCACCCCGGTGTACCGGCCGGTGAGCGCGACCGTCGCCGAACCGCCCGGTGCCACCTGGGCCCGGTCGGCGGCGGGCCGGACCACCACCGACCGCCCCTGCTGGCGCACCGTCGCGGCGGGCTTGGTCAGGGTCTGCTCGGCGGGGAAGGCGAACTGCACCGACCAGTCCCGCAGTTCCCCCCGGCCGGTGTTGGTCAGCGTCAGGTCGGCGGCGAAGTCCCGCCCGGTGTCCGACCGCAGGACGTACGTCACCGCGCAGCTCACCTGCGGGTCCAGCCCCATCCGGGCCTCGGTCGGCCGCTCGCCGCCACCGGTGGCCGGGCTGCGCCCGGTGACGCCCCACAGCGCGGCGGTCACCGCCACCACGCCGAGGGCGGCCACCCCTGCCTCGACCCGACGCCGCCGGGGGCCTCCCCGACGCCGCCGTACCCGGTGCAGGGGCAGCGCGCCGGTCTCGGCCGACCAGGGCAGGATCGTGGTACCCGCGTTCGCCAGGGCCGTGGCGTCCGGCGCACCGCCGGTCGGGGCGGCCGGCACCAGCATCCCCACCGCCCCGGCGAGGGTACGGGCCAGCTCGGCGCTGCCGGGCCGGTCCCCGGGGCGCTTGGCCAGGCAGCGCCGCACCAGGTCCCGGACGTCGTCGGGCAGGTCGGGCACGGGCGGCATCGGCTCCGGGTCCTGGTACATGTGCGCCCGCAGCAGTTGGGTGGTGCTGCTGGCGTCCCAGGGCAGCCGGCCGGTGAGCATCCGGTACAGCAGCAGGCCGACCGCGTACACGTCGGTGGCCGGCGAGACCTGGCCGTTGTCGAGCCGCTCCGGCGCCAGGTACGCCGGGGTGCCGAGCAGCGGGCCGTCGGTACCCCGCTCGCGCGCCCCGACCAGCGCGGAGATGCCGAAGTCCACCACCTTCACCCCGGTCGCGGTCAGCATCACGTTGCCCGGCGTGACGTCCCGGTGCACCACTCCCCGGGCGTGCGCGGTGGCCAGCGCCGAGGCGGTCTCGGCGGCGATGGTCACCGCCTCCCGCCAGGGCAGCCGCTCGGCCCGGCCGAGCCGGGCGTGCAGCGGGCCGCCGTCGACCAGCTCCATCACCACGTACGGCACGGTGAGCCCGCCCCGCTCGGACTCACCGTAGTCGTACACGTTGGTGATGTTGGGGTGGCAGAGCCGGGCGGCGGCCTGCGCCTCGATCCGGATCCGGTGCCGGAACGCCCGGTCGGCGGCGAGCCGGGAGGCGAGCACCTTCACCGCCACCTGCCGGCCGAGCACCTCGTCGTAGCCCCGCCACACCACGGACATGCCGCCCGCGCCGAGTTGTTCGATCAGCCGGTACCGCCCACCGAGCGGTGCGGCGTCGCCACGGACCCTTCCACCCATGGTCGGAGGTGTTGCCCGGGAGGCACCGGGCTACACCTGGTCGATCGGAATCGGACTCGGATTCACCCGATCAGGCGGCACCGAGGAGCTGGTCCACCGGGGCGTAGTCGTCGGTCAGCACCAGCGCGTCGCCGACGAACTCGGCCAGCTCCGCGCCGGCCAACAGGCTCACCCGCTCGGGGAGCTGGTCCAGCCGGGCCCGCAGGGCCGGCAGCGGCAGCGGCTGGGCCGAGGCGACGAGGACGAAGTTGCTGCCCCACTCCCCGGCCAGCGCGGCCGGCGGGGCGACCAGCGCCACGTGCGGGAACTCGGCGCCGACGGTGGCCAGCTCACTGCGGACGAAGCGCAGCGGCGCGTAGTCGATCACGTTCTGCACGTAGATGCCGCCGGGGCGCAGCACCCGCCGGATCTCGGCGGCCATCTCCCGGGTGGCCAGGTGCCAGGGCACCACCAGGTGTCCGAAGGCGTCGCCGAAGACCAGGTCCCGGCTGGCCGACGGCTCCTCGCCCAGCAGGATCCGGGCGTCCCCGACCTCCGCCCGCAGCTGCGGCCCGGTCCGCAGGCCGAGCTGCTCGCGGCTCAGGTCGACCAGGCCGCCGTCGATCTCGAAGACCAGGTTGTCGGTGCCCGGCCGGGTGGCGGTCAGGTACCGGGGGACGGTGAACCCGCCGCCGCCGAGGTGCAGCGCGTCCCGCCGCGCGCCGGCCGGGGCGGAGACGTCGGCCACCGCGCCGAACCACTGGGTGTACGCGTACTCCAGGTGGGTCGGGTCGGCCAGGTCGACGTACGAGTGCTGGGCGGAGTTGAGCAGCAGGGTCCGCCCGCTCGCCCGGTCGGGATCGGTCTCCACGCTGGCGCAGTGGTACGCGGTCTCGATGTCGCACGGGTTCGGGGCGACCGTGGTCAGCCCCGCCCCGACCAGCCCCAGCACGGCCAGGGTGGCCCGGGTCCGGGCCGGGCCGGGCAGCCGACCCACCCCGTCCTGCCGGCGCAGGTACACCCAGAGGCCGACCCCGACCACGGCGAGGGCGACCGCCGTGGCGAGCACGATGGTGGTGCTGGTGAGCGCGGCCACCAGCACGAAACCGGTGGCCAGGGTGGCGGTGATGCCGCCCAGCGTGCCGATCCCGGAGAGCTTGCCCACCACCTGGCCGGTCTGCCGCAGGTCGGCGAGCTGGAGCTTGACCACCAGCGGGGTGACCGCCGAGAGCAGCATCGCCGGCACGAACACGGCCAGCACGGTGAGCAGCATGACGGCGCTCACCGCGCCGCCGCGCAGCACCTCACCGGCGTACCGGACGATCGGCAGGGTGACCGCGGTGGCGATGGCGGAGATCAACAGCGCGGGGGCGAGCAGCGGGCGGGGGTCCCGCCGGTCGGCCAGCCAGCCGCCGGCCCACGTCCCGTACGCGATGGCGGCCAGGGCCACCCCGATCACCGCGCTGGTGACCTGGAGGGTCACCCCGACATAGGGGCCGACCAGGCGCAGGGCCACGGTCTCCAGCACCAGGACCGCGCCGCTGGAGAAGAAGACCAGGAACGCGGCGAGACCGGGCGGCAGGGCGCGGACCGGCGGTGGCCCCACCTCGTCGGCTGGGGCCGTGACATCAGGAGTCGAGCTGCTCATCGCAGCGATGGTACGGCCCGTTCCTGACCGGCCGGGTCAATACATCGAGGTGTGAACGTGGTTCGTGTGGTCGGCGGCCGGACTGCCGCTGCCGCTGTACGCCCGCCAGCCGGTGCCGGGGTGCCAGATCTGCCGGTACCAGATGACGTAGAGGATGCCGAGGCGGCTGGCGTTGCGCACCTGCCAGGCGGCCAGGCTGTCGCCGTACGCCTTGTCGCCGCCGGTCGCCGTACGGTCCTCGAAGCCGCCCGAGGCGGCGGAGAAGTCACAGGCCCGGCCCTTCGGGTGCTCGCCCGACCCGCCGCTGCGGTAGCACGACGCGTACCGCTTGTACCCGGCCGCCTGGGTCTGCTGGAGCATGTTCAGCGTCCGGGGGGTGATGCAGCCGTTCGCCGGGGTCGGGTCGTTCACCGAGCAGGACTCCGACGGCCAGGAGCCGTCCGAGTTGCGCGGGGCGGAGCGCGCCGAGGAGGAGTTGCCGCCGCTGAAGCCGCCGCTGCTGCCGTTGCTGACCGCGGCGAGCGCCCGCTCGGCCTCCTTCTTCTTCTTCGCCATCGTGGCGACCTGCTTCTGCTGCTCCCGGATCTCGGCGTCGATCGCCTTCTTGGCCTGGTCCGCCTCGTCGCGGGCCTGGACCATGTCGCGCACCCGCTTGCCGTCGCGCTGGGCCATCACGTCCAGCGCGGCGACCCGGTCCAGGAAGGCGTCCGGGGTGTCGGCGTTCAGCAGCACCGCCGGGGCGGTGAGCCGGCCCAGCCGGTACGACTGCGCGGCCACCTCGCCGACCAGCTCGGTGAGGCCGACCAGGCGCTCCTCCATGGTCTTCAGCTCGCTGGCGAGCGCCTTCTGCCGCTTCTTGGAGGCGTCCAGCTTGTTCTTGGCCTCGATGTGCCCCTTCGCGGTCGCCTCCAGGGCGTCGCGCAGCTTCTTCGTCCCGCCCTCGTTCGGCTCGGCGTGGGCCGGCACCGCACCGACCCCGAGCAGCACGGCCACGGCGACGAGCAAAGCGACCAGCGGGCGGCGGCCACGACGCCGGATGAACATCGTCCTCGGCACGAAAGTGTCCCTCCGTCAGCCGCCGGTGACCCGGCCGGCGGCGGCCTCCAGCGGCGCCGGACGGCGGCCTGCTGGCGAAGACCGCCGGTCACGATACCGGACCGGGCGGCACCGATCGGGACCGCGCGCCCCCGGTCCGCGAAATCTCGACCCAGCGCCCCACCACCGTCACCGTCGGCGACGGGCGGGCGGTGCGCTAGTGGCCGAGCTCACCGAGCAGTGCGTCGTGGACCTCGGTCCAGACCTGCGGAGAGGCCGCGATCAGCAGGCCCAGACCCTCCTCGGCCGGGTGGTAGGCGCTGCCGTCGAGGCGGTCGGCCACCCCACCGGCCTCCCGGAGCAGCAACGCACCGGGCGCATGGTCCCACGGCATGGTCCGCCAGAACAGGACGTACTGCCGCTGGCCGGTGAGCAGGTCCAGGTATTCCCGGCCGGCGCAGTGGTGCCCGGGGACCAGCCCGCCGAGCCGGGTGGCGCCGGCCTCGACCCGCTGCCGGGTGGCCGCCGGCAGGTACCGGGTGGTGACGCTGCCCCACAGCGCGGCCGGACCGGTGCCCGCGACGGGTGGCTCGACCCGGTGGCCGTCGAGCCGGGTGCCCGCCCCGGCCCGCGCGGTGGCGAGGGTGCCGGCCAGCGGGTCCAGGATCCACGAGGCGACCGGCTCGCCGTCGGTCAGCAGCGCCACCATCAGGGCGAACGGCCGCCGGCCGGCGGCGAAGTTGGCGGTACCGTCGATCGGGTCGACCACCCACACGTCCCCGCCGCCGCGCAGGTGCCGCAGCAGGCCCGGGTCGGCGGCGACCGCCTCCTCGCCGACCACCACGGAGCCGGGGCGCAGCCGGCGCAGCCCAGCGGTGATCATCTCTTCGGCACGCTGGTCCGCGACGGTGACCAGCTCGCCGGGGGCCTTCTCGGTGATGTCCGCCTCGTCGAGCTTGCGGAACAGCGGCAGGACGATGTCGGCGGCGGTGTCGCGGAGCAGCTCGGCGACGTCGTCGAGGAGGGTGTCAGCCACGCGGCGGCAACTTCACCACGCTGACGAAGAACTCGTCGATCTGCCGTACCACCGAGATGAACCGCTCGAAGTCGACCGGCTTGGTCACGTACGCGTTGGCGTGGAGCTGGTAGCTGCGCAGGATGTCCTCGTCGGCCTGCGAGGTGGTGAGCACCACCACCGGGATCCGGCAGAGCTGCTCGTCCTTCTTGATCTCCTCCAGCACCTCCCGGCCGTCCCGGCGGGGCAGGTTGAGGTCGAGCAGGATCAGGTCCGGGGTCACCACGTCGGCGTACCGGCCCTCCTGCCGGAGGTAGGCCAGGGCCTCGGCCCCGTCGGAGACGACGGTCAACCGGTTGCGGAGCTTGTGCTCCTCGAACGCCTCCTGGGTCATCAGGACGTCGCCCGGATCGTCCTCGACCAGCAGGACCTCGATCGGGCTCTTGCCGTCCGCCGGCGCGGTCATCCCACCGTCTCCTTCGTGCCGCCTGTGCCACCACCGCCCGGCTCACCGGCCGGGTCCGGGGTGTCCTGCCGTCTCGCCTGCCGCACGGCCGGCCCGGTCCGGTCCGACCCGCCGTCGTCGTCGAGGGCGGCACCGGTCCCGGCGTCCGCGTCGGCGTCGGCCGGGCCGTCCGCCGCCGGTCCGGCGGCGTCCTCGCCGGTCGCCGCGTCCTCGGCCGCCTCCGCCGCCAGGGCGGCCTCGACGTCCTCGTCCCGGGCCGGGAGGGTGAACCGGATCGCCGTACCCTCCGGGGTGCCGGTGTCGACCCAGACCCGGCCACCGTGGTACTCCACGATCTTCTTCACGATAGCCAACCCGATGCCGGTGCCGGGGTAGGCGTCCTTGGAGTGCAGCCGCTGGAAGATGACGAAGATTTTGTCGGCGAACTCCGGCTCGATCCCGATGCCGTTGTCCTGGCAGGAGATCTCCCACTCGCCGTCGACCAGCCGGGCCGAGACGTGCACCTTCGGCGGCACGTCCGGGCGGCGGAACTTCACCGAGTTGCTCACCAGGTTGACCAGCAGGTTGGTCAGCAGCGGCTCCTCGCCCCGGATCACCGGCAGCTCCGACCAGGTCAGCTCGGCGTCGGCGTACTGCCGGCCCGCCTCGGTCTGCCCGGCCACCTCGGCCATCACGCGGTTCAGGTCGACGTCGGTGAAGCCGGTGGTGAGCCGCCCGATGCGGGAGAAGGCCAGCAGGTCGTTGATCAGGCGCTGCATCCGCTGGGCGCCGTCCACCGCGAAGGCGATGTACTGGTCGGCGCGCTCGTCGAGCTGGCCGGCGTACCGGCGCTGGAGCAGTTGGCAGAAGCTGGCCACCTTGCGCAGCGGCTCCTGCAGGTCGTGCGAGGCGACGTAGGCGAACTGCTCCAGGTCACGGTTGGAGCGGACCAGCTCCTCGGCCTGCTTCTGGAGCTGGCTGTTGACCCACTCGATCCGCTCCCGGGCCTCCCGGACCTCGTCCAGCTCCCGGGCGATCTTCTGCCGCATGCTGTCGACGTCCTCGGCGAGGGCGAGGAACTCCGGCGGCCCCTCCCCGGCGATCCGGTGCCGGTAGTCGCCGTCGGCCACCTCGCGCACCTGCCCGGCGAGCGAGGTCAGCGGGCGGACCACCATCTTCTCCAGGGAGAGCAGCAGGACCGTACCGGCCAGCACGACCACCACCGCCGCCACGATCAGCAGCAGGACCAGCAGGTCACCGGTGCGCTCTATCTCGCTGACGACCCGGTCCCGGGCGGTGAGGATCTCGGCCTGGAGCGCCTCGATCGCGCTGCGGATGCCGTCGAACTGCTGCCGGGCCTGGTCGTTGAGGAGGGCCTGCCCGGCGGCCGGGCCGTTGGCGGTGGTCGCGTTGATCACCGGCTCGGCCACGGTCGACCGCCACTGCTCGGCCCGTTCCTCGACCAGCCGCAGCTCCTGGGCGATGCCCGGGTAGTCGTCGATCAGCCGGCTGATGGTGGCGACGATCTCCCGTTCCTGGCGCACCCCCTCGTCGTACGGGGCGAGGTCGGTCCGGTCGCCGCTGACCGCGTACCCGCGGACCCCGGTCTCCTGGTCCAGCAGGACGCTGAGCAACTCCTGCCCGTGCACCCGCAGCGGGCCGGTCTCGGTCAGCGCGGCGTCGGTGTACTGGCGGTTCTGCGAGGCCACCACCGCCTCGGCCCCGGCCAGCGCGACCAGCAGCACGCCCACCACGGTGAGCATGGCCACCACCCGGCGGCGCAGGGTCCAGCCGTTCGTCCGCGAGGTGCTCACCGGCTGTCCCCCCGGCTCACCAGCAGCATGGCCACGTCGTCGGCGAGCGGGCCGCCGTTGAGCTGCTCCGCCCGGCCGACCAGCCAGCCGGGCAGCTCGGGCAGCGGCACCGCGTGGTTGGCCGGCTCGTCGAGCAGCCCGGTCAGTCCGGGGACGTCGAGCCGCTCGTCGCCGGCGCCCACCCGCCCCTCGATCAGGCCGTCGGTGTACATCAGCAGGGACCAGTCATCGGTGTCGAACTCCAGGTCGAAGGCCACGGGCCGGCGGGGTCGTACGCCGAGCAGCAGACCGCCCGGTGCCGGCACCGGCGCGACCTTACCCCCGGAGAGCAGCAGCGGCGGGGGATGACCCGCCAGCCGGACGGTGGCCCGGTTGGCGTCGATGTCCAGGCGGGTGGTCGCCACGGTGGCGAAGATCTCCTGCAACCGGCGCTCGCTCATCAGCACCTGCTCCAGCGCCGGCAGCACCTCGTCGTCCGGCACCCCGGCCAGGATCAGCGCCCGCCAGGCGACCCGCAGCTCGACCCCGAGGGCCGCCTCGTCCACGCCGTGCCCGCAGACGTCGCCGACGATCAGGTCGACCCGGTCCGGCCGGGTCTGCACCACGTCGTAGAAGTCCCCGCCGATCAGGGCGGCGTGCCGGCCGGGGCGGTAGAACGTGTGCACCGCGATCTGGTCGGTGGACATCAGCGGCTGGGGCAGCAGGCCGCGCTCCAGCCGGGCGGACTCCGCCTGGCGCAGCTCCACCTCGCGCAGCCGGCGGGCGTTCTCGTCGGCCCGCTTGCGTTCCACCGCGTACCGCAGGGCGCGGGTCAGCAGCACCCCGTCGACCTGCCCCTTGACCAGGTAGTCCTGGGCGCCCTCGGCGACCGCGACGATGCCCAGGTGCTCGTCGGTACGGCCGGTGAGCACGCAGACCGCGGCACCGCTGGACATCTCCAGCACCTGGCGCAGCCCGTCCAGCCCCTGCGCGTCGGGCAGGCCCAGGTCGAGCAGGACGCAGTCCACGCCCATCACCCGCTGCCGGGCCTCGCTGAGGCTGGTGGCGACCAGCAGGTCGATCATCGAGTTGGTCTCGGCGAGCAGCTCACCGACGAGGAAGGCGTCCCCCTCGTCGTCCTCGACCAGCAGCACGCGCAGCCGTTCACCCGGAGGAAGGCCGGGATGGTGCCCGAGGCCGCCCTGCGGCAGGGGGCGCGGCACGACGGCGGGTCCGGCCGGGCCGGTGACCCGGTGCGGCCGGGTCACCGCCGCGAGGCGCGGGAGATCGCTGCTGATGTCAGGCTCCTTCCGAGTGCCTCGCCGATGCTGTATTAGACAACGGTCGCACACGACACGCCGAGGCCGGCACCGGCGTGCCCTTCCCGCCCTCCGCTGCGGTGGGAGCGCGCCCGGCCCCACCGTCAACGGTACGGGGTGCTTTTTCCGGCCCGTCGAACTCCGCTCTGGTTCCGGCCGCCGCGGCTGTCCGCACTGGCCGCTGAGCGTGCAGGATGGTGCGCACCACCGGCCCCACCCCCGAGGAGACCCCGTGGGCGTACCCGTCACCCGCCCCGAGGACCGGGCCCTGGCCCGTCCCCGCCGCCGCCCACTCGCCGCCCTGCTCGCCCTCGCCGCGCTCGTCGCGGTCGGCGCCGCCGGCCTGCTCGACCTGCGTACCCCGGCGCCCCGGCCGGTCGACGCCCCGGCCGACGAGTTCAGCGCCGGCCGGGCGTACCAGCACGTCGAGGTGGTGGCGGCCGAGCCGCACCCGGTCGGCAGCCCGGCCAACGACCGGGTCCGCCAGCACGTCGAGGGCACCCTGCGCGGGCTGGGCCTGGAGACCGAGGTGCAGGACACGGTCGCCCCGGAGGCCGGCCAGCTCAGCGGCGGGGCCGGCGGCGCGACCCTGGCCCGGGTCCGCAACGTGGTGGCCCGGCTGCCCGGCACCGACCCGACCGGCCGGGTCTTCCTGGTGTCGCACTACGACTCGGTGCAGACCGGGCCGGGCGGCAACGACAACGCGGCCGGCACCTCGACCATCCTGGAGGTGGCCCGCGCCCTGGCCGCCGGCCCGCGACCGCGCAACGACGTCGTCTTCGTGCTCACCGACGCCGAGGAGGCCTGCCTCTGCGGTGCGTCGGCGTTCGTCGGCGGCCATCCGCTGGCCGCCGAGGGCGGGGTGGTGCTCAACCTGGAGGCGCGCGGCTCCACCGGGCCGGTGATCATGTTCGAGACGTCCCGGGACAACGCCGCCCTGGTGGACGTCTTCGGCCGGGCCGCGCCGCACCCGGTGGGCACCTCGTTCGCCGTGGAGGTCTACCGGGCGCTGCCCAACGACACCGACTTCACCGCCTTCCTGGGCCGCGACTTCGTCGGGCTGAACGCGGCGTACATCGACGGCGGGGCGATCTACCACACCCCGCTGGACACCGCCGCCAGCCTGGACCGGCGCAGCCTCCAGCACCACGGCGACAACACCCTCGGCCTGGCCCGCGAGTTCGGCCGGGTCGACCTGACCGGGCTGCGCGCCGGGCACGACGCCACCTACTTCCCGGTGCCGGGCGGGCTGGTCCGGTACCCGGGCTGGTTGACCTGGCCGCTGGCGCTGGCCGCGCTGGTGGCGGTGGCCGCGCTGGGCTGGCTGACCCGCCGCCGGGGCCGGGCCGGCACCGGCCGGCTGGTCGCCGGCTTCGGGCTCGGGCTGGTGCCGATCGTGCTCGCCCCGCTGGGCGCGCAGGTGCTCTGGTGGGGGGTCACCACGATCCGCCCCGAACACGCCGAACTGCTCGACCCGTACCGGCCGACCTGGTACCGGCTGGCCGTGCTGGCGCTGGCCGCCACGGTGCTGACCGGCTGGTACGCGCTGCTGCGCCGGTGGGCCGGGCCGGCCGCGCTGGCCGTCGGCGCGCTGGGCTGGCTGGCCCTGCTCGGGGTGCTGCTCGCCGCGCTGGCCCCCGGCGGGGCGTACCTGTTCACCCTGCCCGCGCTGGCCGGCGCGGTCGGCGGGCTGGTCGCGCTGCGCACCCGGATCGACGGGCCGGGGCCGGTGGTCGCGGTCACCGTGGCCGGGGCGGTCGCGGTGACCGTGCTGCTGCCCACGGTGGTGCTGCTCTTCCCGGCGATGGGCATGGCGATGGGTGGCGTCGCCGCCCTGGTCGCGGTGCTGCTCGGGCTGGCCGTGCTGCCCGTGGTGGACCTGCTGCACCCGGCGGCCGGCGGGCAGCGCGGGCTGGTCGCCCTGCGGGCCCGCCGGCTCGGCGGGCTGCCCACCCTCGCCGCCGCGATGGCGACGGTGGTCCTCGCCGGGCTCGGCCTGGCCGTCGACCGTTTCGACGCCGCCCACCCCGCCCCCACCCACCTGATGTACGCCCTGGACGCCGGCACCGGGCAGGCCCGCTGGCTCAGCCGCGAGACCGACCCGCAGCCCTGGACCGCCGGGTACGTCGGTGCCGTGGAACGGGTGGACGACCTCCCCGGGCTGGGCGTGCGGGACCTGCGGACCGGCCCCGCCCCCGCCGCCGACCTGCCCGCGCCGACCCTGGCGGTGCTGGGCGAGACCACCGAGGGGGTCAACCGGACGCTGCGGCTGCGGCTCACCCCGCAACGCCAGGCCCGCCTGGTCAGCCTGCACGTCGACACCACCAGCGCCGTCGTCGGCGCGATGACCGTCGCCGGCCGGCCGGTCACCCTGGACCGCGTCACCGAGCGGTGGGACTTCGGCGTCGTCTTCTACGCGCCCCCGCCCGAGGGCGTCGAGATCACCATGACCGTCACCCCGAAGCCGGGTCAGCCGGTACGCCTGCGGGCGATGGACAGCAGCGACGGCCTCACCGGCCTGCCAGGCTTCCGCCCCCGCCCGAGCGGGGTGGGCGTGGTCGGCTCGCACAGCTCGGACGTGGTCGCGGTGGCCCGCACCTACGAGCTGTGAGCCGGCCGCTGCGGGGTGCGGGCGCGCGCTGGCGTGGGGCGGTCCCGGGCATAATGCGGTCCCGGGCACCATGACGATTCGAGCGGTATACCTACCAGGCATATTTATTCCTGGTAGGTATACCGCTCGACGGTGGTACCGCCTCCGGTACCCGGGCGGGCGGGGGCGCTACTTCCAGCGGAAGTGGACGAAGAGGCGGCCGAAGTTCTTCGAGTCCTTCTCCACCCGGTGGTAGAGCTGCTTGACGTCCTTCTGGTCGAGGAACCGCAGCACCCGCTTCTTGAGCTGGCCCGAGCCCTTACCTGGGATGATCTCGACGAGGGTGGCCTTCTTGGCCACCGCCTCGTCCATGATCCCGCGCAGTGCCCGGTCGATGTCGTGGCCCTTGTTGAAGATGTCGTGCAGGTCCAGCTTGAGCTTCACCGCCCGGCCACCCCTCCGCTCAGCTCGCGTGCCGCCTCATCGTAGAGCCGTTGGCACCGCCGCCGACCCGCGACTCGACCCGGCGCAGCGCCGTGGTGTAGTCGGTGTTCGTCCCGTGCATCGCCGCCGCGATGCGCAGGTGCCGCAGCGCGTCGACGGGCCGGTTCAGCCGCTCCAGCGTCCGCCCGAGCACGTGGTGCGCGTAGTGGTCGCTGGGGTCACGGTCGACCAGCTCCCGCAACTGCTCCTCGGCCCGGTTGAGCTGGGCGGACTGGAAGTACGCCCGGGCCAGCAACTGGCGTACCGAGGAGTTCTCCGGCTCCGCCGCCACGATCGGCTCCAGCAGCCGGGCCGCGCCCCCCGCGTCGCCCGCCTCGAAGAACATGGTCGCCCGCCGGTACTCGGCCAGAAAGTCCATCCGACCCACCTCCTGGTGTCGCCACGCCACTTCCCCGACGCTGGCACAACATCGCCGGGACCGCGAGTGTTCCCCGGATGGAAGTTGCGCCGAACCCCGGTCAGCCGGTCGGGTCGTACCGGCCGGCGACCAGGTCCCAGGCGCGCACGCCGCCGACGATGCCGGCGGTGTTCGGTACCACCACCACGTCGTCGCCCATCCGGGCGAGCTGTTCGGGACGGATCAGCCGGGAGTTGCCGCCACCCAGGTAGAGGCGGTCCCAGCGGACCACCGGGCGCAGCCCCTCCACCACCTGCCGGATCCGACGGGACCAGAACCCGTCACCGAGGCGGCGGCGCTCCGGCTCGCCCACGTACGTGTCGTAGGTGGTGCCCCAGCGCACCGGGGCGTGGGACAGCTCCAGGTGCGGGGCGAGCGACCCGCCGTCGAAGAGCGCGCTGCCCAGCCCGGTGCCCAGGGTCAACACCAGCTCGCAGCCGGTCCCCGCGACCACCCCGGCGCCGTGCACCTCGGCGTCGTTGAGGACCAGCGCGGGTACCCCGAAGGCGTCGGCGAGCGCCGCGCGGGCGTCGTACCCGGACCACTCGGCGAGCAGCGCGGGGTCGACCTTGCTCCGGGGGCCGGCGCGGGTCACGTAGTGCGGGGTCGCCACCACCACGCCGTGCCGGATCATGCCGGGCATCCCGACGGTCACCCGCTCCGCCGTCGGCAGCCGGGCCCCCAGCTCCACCAGCGTCTTCACGAACAGCGCGGGCGGCAGCGGGTACGGCGTGGGCACCCGCAGCGGGCGGGCCCGCATGGTGCCGGCGGCGTCCAGCACCGAGGCCTTGATCCCGCCGCCACCGCAGTCGATCGCCAGAGTGGTCACCACTCCCGCGAGTCTGCCTCGTACCGCCGCACCGGGCGCGCCGGGTGCCCGAAATCGGCGGGGCCGGCGGGGCTAGGCTCGACCATTGATGAGCGCGACGCTGGTGGTCAAGGATCTCGCCGCCGGGCACGGCGACCGGCTCCTCTTCTCCGGGCTCGACCTGGTGGTCGCCCCCGGGGACGTGGTCGGCCTGGTCGGGGTGAACGGCGCCGGCAAGTCGACGCTGCTGCGTACCCTCGCCGGTCTGCTGCCGGTCGAGGCCGGGGCGATCTCACTCAGCCCGCCCACCGCCACCGTCGGGCACCTGCCGCAGGAGCCGGAGCGGCGGGCCGACGAGACGGTACGCGACTTCCTCGGCCGCCGGACCGGGGTGACCGGGGCCCAGGCCGCGCTGGACGCCGCCACCGAGGCGCTGACCGGGGGCGCCCCGGGCGCCGACGACACGTACGCCGACGCGCTGGAGCGCTGGCTCGCCCTCGGCGGCGCGGACCTGGCCGAACGGGCCGAGCAGGTCGCCGCCGACCTGGGCCTCACCGTCGACCTGGACCACCCGATGACCGGGCTCTCCGGCGGCCAGGCGGCCCGCGCCGGGCTCGCCTCGCTGCTGCTCAGCCGGTACGACGTCTTCCTGCTCGACGAGCCCACCAACGACCTGGACCTGGCCGGGCTGGAACGGCTGGAGCAGTTCGTCACCGGGCTGCGGGCCGGCACCGTGCTGGTCAGCCACGACCGGGAGTTCCTCACCCGCACGGTGACCCGGGTGCTGGAGCTGGACCTGCACCAGCAGCAGGTCAACCACTTCGGCGGCGGGTACGCGGCGTACCTGGAGGAGCGGGAGGTGGCCCGCCGGCACGCCCGCGCCGAGTACGAGGAGTACGCCGACACGAAGGCCGACCTGGAGGCGCGCGCCCGCCTCCAGCGCTCGTGGATGGAGAAGGGTGTCCGCAACGCCCGGCGCAAGGCCACCGACAACGACAAGATCGGCCGCAAGTTCCGGTCCGAGTCGAGCGAGAAGCAGGCGGCGAAGGCCCGGCAGACCGAACGGCTGATCGAGCGGCTGGAGGCGGTCGAGGAGCCGCGCAAGGAGTGGGAACTGCGGATGGAGATCGCCGCCGCGCCCCGCGCCGGTGCCGTGGTGGCCACCCTCCGCGACGCGGTGGTCCGCCGGGGCGACTTCGTGCTCGGGCCGGTGGACCTCCAGATCGACTGGGCGGACCGGGTGGCGGTGACCGGGGCGAACGGCTCCGGCAAGTCGACGCTGCTCGGCGCGCTGCTGGGCCGGCTGCCGCTGGAGCGGGGCCACGCCACCCTCGGCCCCGGGGTGGTGGTCGGTGAGGTGGACCAGGCCCGGCAGCTCTTCCTCGGCGACCAGCCGCTGCTGGACACGTTCCGGCTGGCCGTACCGGAGCTGTCGCCGGCGGACGCGCGGACCCTGCTGGCCAAGTTCGGCCTGCGCGCCGACCACGTGCTGCGGCCGGCGGCGACCCTCTCCCCCGGCGAGCGGACCCGGGCCGCCCTCGCCCTGCTCCAGGGGCACGGGGTGAACCTGCTGGTGCTCGACGAGCCGACCAACCACCTGGACCTGCCGGCCATCGAGCAGTTGGAGTCGGCGCTGGCCGGGTACCCGGGCACCCTCCTGCTGGTCACCCACGACCGCCGGATGCTGGACGCGGTGCACACCACCCGACGCCTCCGGGTCGACGCCGGCCACGTCACCGAGCACTGACCCCCACACCCGCCCTTGGTGTAAGGAAGGGCCCCTTATTAACACGTCGAGGTGAGAAGGGTTCCCTTCTCTACCGTATGCGTTAACAGGGGGCCCCTCCTTACACCCCGCCCGTTCCGGTGAATGCGCCGACGACGGGGCATACCGCCCGACATCGCGGGTATCGGCCCGGCCGGAGGTGGCCCATGGTCGCGCTGACCCATACCCCGCCCTCGGCCGAGCGGCTGCGGGCGGTCGACGAGTTCCTCGCCGAGGCGTGGGCGGACCAGGTGTCCCACGACGACCGGCTCCGCGACCTCGCGGTACGGGTGCGCTTCGACCGGGGGGTGGCGCACGTGACCGGCGAGGTCCCCGACGGTACCCACCTGCGGCTGGTACGGGACCGGCTGGGCCGGCTCGCCGGGGTGTTCGGGGTCTGGTGCCGGGTCCGGGTGGCCGGGCGGGAACCGGTCGTGGTCGACCTGGGCTGCGGCGGCACCAAGCAGTACCCGGGCAACCTGGGGCTGGACATCTTCCCCGCACCCGGGGTGGACGCGGTCGCCGACCTCTCCGGTTCCCTGCCGCTGGCCGACGACTCGGTGGACGTGCTCTTCGCCGTGCACATCCTGGAGCACCTGATCGACTTCCTGCCGCTGGTGGACGAGTGCCACCGGGTGCTGCGGCCGGGTGGTGTCCTGCACGTGATGAGCCCCTGGTGGGGGCACGTGAACGCGGTCGCCGACCCGACCCACGTCCGGCTGCTGGACGTGCAGACGGTCAAGGGGATCTGCGTGCAGCGGCCACCCGGGACCCCGCGCTGGTACCCCCTGCACGCCGGCTCCGACGGCGCGAGCATCTTCGCCGACCTGACCCCGCTGCCGCCGGACGCCCCCGGCCCCACCCCCGCCCACCTGGCCCGCTTCTTCGCCTGACCGGGAGCCGGGGCGGAAGCCGACCAGGAGCCGGGCGGAAGCCGGACGTCCGTGACCCGGAGCGGGATGGGCGGGGGCAGAGCCGGGCGGGAGGGGCGGGTCAGCGGCGGGCCAGGCGGTTGCGGCGGTGGCCGTAGGCGGCGTAGATGACCACGCCGAGCAGCAGCCAGGCGAGGAAGCGCAGCCAGGTCTCCACCGACAGGTTCAGCATCAGGTACACGCAGGCCAGCGCGCTGACGACCGGCAGGACCGGGGAGAGGGGCACCCGGAACGGGCGCTTCAACTCCGGCCGGGTACGGCGCAGCAGCGGCACCGCGACCGAGACGATCACGAAGGCGAAGAGCGCGCCGATGCTGACCAGGTCGGCCAGGGCGGAGAGCGGCAGGAAGCCGGCGAGCAGCGCCACCAGCACCGTCATCAGCAGGGTGACCCGGTACGGGGTGCCCCAGCGGGGGTGGATCTCGCCGATCTTCGGCGGGATCAGGCCGTCCCGGGCGATGGCGTACCCGATCCGGCCGATCGCCACCAACTGGACCAGGATCACGCTGGTCAGACCGGCCACGGCGGCGATCGCCACCAGCGCGCCGGCCCAGTTGGCGCCGACCGCGTTGAAGGCGGCGGCGATCGGGGCGCCCCGGTCGATCTCGGTGTACGGCACCATGCCGACCACCACGAACGACACCCCGACGTAGAGCACGGCGGAGAGCCCCAGCGTGCCGAGCAGCCCGAGCGGCAGGTCCCGGCCGGGCCGGCGGGTCTCCTCGCCGAGGTTCGCCACCGCCTCGAACCCGGTGTACGCGAAGAAGACCACCGCCGCCGCGCTGAGCACCCCGGCGATCCCGAAGACGGACGGCTCCAGCCCGAACAGCACCTGGGTCAGCGGCTGGGCCAGGCCGGACTCGCCGGCGGGCGGCTCCTGCGTCGGCGGGACGAACGGGGTGAGATTGTCGGCGGTGATGAAGAAGAGCCCGGCGGCCACGATGAAGACGCAGATCGCCACCTTGACCACGACCAGGACGTTGGTGATCCGGGCGGACTGCTGGATGCCGACGGTGGCGACCAGGCCGAGCAGCGCCACGATGGCGATCGCGCCGACGTTGACGACGCTGCCCTCCTCGCCGAACCAGGCGGTGGGCAGGCCGAACAGTTCGGCGAGGTACCCGGACCAGCCCCGGGCCACCACGGCCGCGCCGAGGGCGAACTCCAGCAGCAGGTCCCACCCGATGATCCAGGCGACCACCTCGCCCATGGTCGCGTACGCGTAGGTGTAGGCGCTGCCGGCGGTCGGCACGCTGGAGGCGAGTTCGGCGTAGCAGAGCGCGGCGAGCAGGGCGACCACCCCGGCGACGGCGAACGAGACGATCACCGCGGGACCGGCGGAGTCGCGGGCCTCCAGGCCGGTCAGGGTGAAGATGCCGGTACCGATCACGATGCCGACGCCGAAGCCCATCAGGTCGAACGGGCCCAGCTTCCGGCGTAGCCGCCGGCCCTGCTCGCCCTCCTCGGCGGTGCTCTGGGCGATCACGTCCTGGATCGGTTTGGTGCGCAGCACGGACACCGCGCTCACCCCTCCCACCGGTCGGCCACCCCGTCGGCGGCTGGTGACCGGCGTTGCTACCCGCCGGGACGACCAGCGAACCGTCACCCCGCGCAGCCTTTCGGTAACACCTGGCCAGACTCCGCCGCATCACCTCGGATCGATCGATACATCGGCGGGCGTCGCCGGCCACGACCCCTTGCGCAGACCGGGCGGATGTGAAACTTTCCTTCTATCGATATTCGTCGTGCGGCGAATGTCGCCGACCGGTCCGGTCCGGCGGGCCGCCGCCGACGCCGGGGCCGCCCGCCGACCCGACGAAGGGAGGTGCCGGATGACAGCGATCCGGCTGCCCGCCGCCGCCCTGGCCGTGGCGCTGCTCGGCCCGCTTGCCGCCACCGCCCCGGCGACCGCCACGACCACGCCACCCACCAGCCGCCCTGCGCTGACCACCGCCGCCGGACCGACCGGCGCTCCCGCCTCGACCGCCGGTCCCGGATCGACCGCCGGCTGCGACACCGACCCGGCGACGCCGAAACGGCAGTTCCGGGCGATGTGGATCTCGTCGGTGGTCAACATCGACTGGCCGTCGGCCGCCTCGCTGACCGCCCCGGACCGGATCGCCGCCCAGCAGGCCGAGTACCGCGCGCTGCTCGACCTCGCGCAACGACGCCACCACAACGCGGTCGTCGTCCAGGTCCGACCGACCGCCGACGCGCTCTGGCCGTCGCCGCACGAGCCCTGGTCGGAGTACCTGACCGGGGTGCGGGGCCAGGACCCGGGCTGGGACCCGCTGGCCTTCCTCGTCGCCGAGGCGCACCGGCGCAACCTGGAGTTCCACGCCTGGTTCAACCCGTACCGGGTCTCCATGCCGGCGCCGGGCGGGGCCGGTGCCGACCTCGACCGGCTCGCGCCCGGCCATCCGGCCCGGCAGCACCCGGAGTGGACCTTCGCGTACCCGCCGGCCGGGGTCGCCGGCAGCCGGCTCTACTACGACCCCGGGGTACCCGAGGTCCGCGCGTTCGTGCAGACCGCGATCCTGGACGCCGTCCGGCGGTACGACATCGACGGGGTGCACTTCGACGACTACTTCTACCCGTACCCGAGCGGCACGCACGAGGTGCCCGACGACGCCACCTTCGCCCGGTACCACCGGGGGTTCACCGACCGGGCGGACTGGCGACGGGACAACGTCGACCTGCTGATCCAGGAGACCGGCACCCGGATCAAGGCGGTCAAGCCGTGGGTGAAGTTCGGGGTGAGCCCGTTCGGCATCTGGCGCAACGCCTCGGCCGACCCGCTCGGCTCGGACACCACCGGCAGCCAGTCCTACGACATCGTCTCGGCGGACAGCCGCCGGTGGGTACGCCAGGAGTGGATCGACTACGTCGTGCCGCAGTTGTACTGGTACATCGGGCAGTATCCGGCGGCCGACTACGCCCGGCTGGTCCCGTGGTGGGCCGGCACCGTCCGGGGTACCCGGGTGCACCTCTACGTCGGGCAGGCCGACTACAAGAGCGGTGACCCCGCGTACGGGCCGGACTGGCAGGACCCGCGCGAGTTGTCCGACCACCTGACGCTGAACCGGGCGTACCCGGAGGTCCTGGGGAACGTCCACTTCTCCGCCGTCCAGGTCCGGGCCAACCGGCTCGGCGCGACCGACGTCTACGCCGCCGAGCACTACTCCCGTCCGGCGCTGGTACCCGCCATGCCGCACCTGCCGGCCCGGCCACTGCTCGCCCCGGTGCTCGGCGGCGCGACCCGGCAGGCCGACGGGGTCCGGCTGACCTGGCGGCAGCCGGCTGACGGGACGGGCCCGTTCGGGACGGCGACCGGGTACGCGATCTACCGGTTCGACGGGGCGGGTCCGACCGACCCGTGCGGGCTGGCCGACGCCGCGCACCTGGTCGACACGGTCCGGGCGGTCCCCGGCGCGACGCAGTCCTGGGTGGACCCGACGGCCCTGCCGGACCGGCGGTACACGTACCGGGTCACCGCGCTCGACCGGCTCGCCAACGAGAGCCCGGCCAGCCCGCCCCGGCGGCTCTGACCGGGCCGGCCGCCCGCCCCCGGCCGGGTCAGCTCCGACACCTCAGGGCATTCGTCTCTTTCCACGCATGTCACCAATATTTCCCCTCCGTGGAAGATCCATGGACGACGATACAACGACACTGGTCGACATCCCGGTGACCGACCGGTAACCCCACACCCCCGCCACCCTGGAGGTCCCCCATGCGCCGCCGTCTCGCCACCCTCGTCGCCACCGCCGCACTGGCCCTGGCGGGCACGTTCGCCGCCGCGTCCCCGGCCGCCGCCGCCCCCACCCCGCAGCAGAAGCTGAGCGTCCTGTCGAGCTGGACCCAGACCAGTGCCACCAGCTACAACAACTGGAACTCGGCCCGACTCAACCGGGCGCCGTGGGCCGCCTACAACTTCGACTGGTCCACCGACTACTGCTCGTCCAGCCCGGACAACCCGCTCGGCTTCAGCTTCTCGCTGTCCTGCCACCGGCACGACTTCGGGTACCGCAACTACAAGGCGGTCGGCCAGTTCTCCGCCAACAAGGCCCGCCTGGACAGCGCCTTCTACGAGGACCTGAAGCGGGTCTGCGCCACGTACAACTCGGTCGTCCGGCCGGCCTGCCTCAGCCTGGCCTGGACCTACTACGAGGCGGTCCGGATCTTCGGTTCCGTCGCCGCCGTCAGCCAGGCCGACCTGGACCGCGCCGCCGACCTCAAGGCCCACGCCGAGCAGCGAGCCGCCTAGGTGTAAGGAAGGGCGTGGGGTCAGGGGGCGACGGGTGGGGCGGGGGTGGTGAAGCGGGTCGAGTCGGCGGCGAGGTCGGGATGCTCCACCCGGAGCGCGAGCGCCGCCGCCTCCTCCAGGCTCAGCTCGCTCCCCTCCTGGTACGCGGCGTCGAAGGCCCCGTCACCGAGCCGCCCCCGGACCTCCGCCTGCCGCTGCGACCAGTACGCGTCGTGGATGCCGGGGGTGCAGCGCATGCTCGCCCGGGTCGCCTGGGCGGCACCGAAGAGCCGGGCGGCGGTGAGCGGGTCGCCCCCGGCGGCGCAGCGCACCGCGATCGCGTCCACGGTGTCGCAGGCCCGCCCGTGGAAGCCGTGGCTCAGTCGGGAGCGGAGCGCCACCAGCAGGTGCTCGTGCGCGGCCACCAGGTCACCCCGGGCCAGCGCCACCATGCCGAGCAGCATGTCCACCGACCGGCGGCCCCGCTCGACCGGGCGGGCCGCCTCGATCGGGCGGGCCGCGCCCAGCAGCTCCGCCGCCTCGTCCAGGGCGCCCCGCTGCCAGAGCAGCTCGGCCAGGCTGAACACGGCGAAGAGCGCGTCGCCCATCACGCCCTGCTCGTGCGCCCAGTCGATGACCTCCCGGCAGACCCGCTCCGCCTCGACGAACTGTCCCATGTCGACCAGCGGGGCGGCCCGTCCGGCGAGCACCCGGGCCAGCAGGCCGGCCTCCCCGGCCTGCCGGGCGGCGGCCTCGGCCCGCTGCGAGAAGCGCAGCTCCTCGGCCAGCTCACCGTCCGCGCCGGCGTGCAGCGAGTGCAGATGGTACGCCGCCGCCAGCTCCGCCTCGGGGATCACCTCACCGGTCTCGGCGATCCGGCCGTAGAGCCGGAACAGCCAGAGCCGCCCCTCCCGGGCCAGGCCCCGCTCCCGCCACCACTGGTCCAGTCCACCGGCCAGCCGCAGGCCGGCCCGCGCGCTGCCCCCGGTGGCGCACCAGCGCAGCGCGGCCCGCAGCTCCCCGGCCAGCGGGTCCAGGGCGTACAGCGACAGGGTCACCGGCCGCCCGTCCGGGCCCAGGTGGGCCCGTTCCAGGGCGTGCGTCGACCAGGCCACGTGCCGGTCCCGGGCGGTCCGTTCCTCGCCGGCCTCGGCCAGCCGCCGCGCCGCGTACGCCCGGATCGGGTCGAGCATCCGGTACGTGCTGCCGGCGGCGCTCGGCTCGGCCAGCAGCATCGACTTGTCGACCAGCACACTGAGCGGGTCGAGCGGGTCGTCGTCGAGTAGCCACTGCACGGTCGCCAGGTCGACCGGGCCGGCGAAGACCGACAGCCAGCGCAGCAGGCGTGCCGCCCGGGGCCCGAGGGTCCGGTACGACCAGGTCACCGTCGCCTGCATGGTGAGGTGCCGTTCCGCCGCCGACCGGCGGACCGCCCGGGTGGCCGGCGTGGGCGGGGAGGCCCCGGTCGCGGCGGCGACCAGGTCGACGGTGTCCTCCTGGTTGCCGCTCCAGTCCCCCTCGACCGGGGGCGGGGTCGGGTCGTCCCGGCCCGCGTCGAGGGTGCCCAGCACGTCGTCGAGCCGCTCGGCGAGCTGCCCGGCCGAGAGGACCCGCAGCCGGGCGGCGGCCAGTTCGATGGCGAGCGGCAGGCCGTCGAGCCGCTGCACCACCCGCCAGAGGTCGGCCTCCTCGGCCGGATGGGGCTGCCGGCCGCCCCGGGCCGCCACCGTCCGGTCGAGCAGCAGCGCGACCGCGTCGCTCTGCGCCCCGTCGGGGCGTGGGTCGACCGAGAGCGGCGGAATCCGCCACACCACCTCGCCGGGCAGCCCGAAGGACTCCCGGCTGGTGGCGAGCACCCGGACCCCACCGCCGCCGGCGAGCAGCCGGGAGATGAGCTCCGCCGACGCGGCCGGCTGGGCGTCGCAGGTGTCCAGGACGATCAGCATCCGCCGGTCGGTGGCGTACTCGACCAGGGTGTCCACCATCGGCCGGCCGGGCTCCGGACGCAGGCCGAGCACGGCGGCGACGGCGAACGCCACCAGGCCGGGGTCGGTGACCGTGGCGATGTCGACGAACCAGAGCCCGTCCGGATAGGACTCCACCACGCAGGCGGCGAGTTCCACCGCCAGCCGGGTCTTGCCGGCGCCCCCGGCCCCCAGCACGGTCACCAGCCGGTGCTGCCTCATCAACCGGTCCAGTTCGGCCCGCTCGGCCTCCCGGCCGATGAACGTGGTGACCTGGGTGGGCAGGTTGTGCGCCACCGCGTCGGCCGTACGCGGACGCGGGAACTGCCGTTCCAGGCCGGGCGCGACGAGCTGGAACAGCCGTTCCCGGTCGTCGAAGCCGCGCAGCCGGTGCAGGCCGAGGTCGAGCAGGGACGCCCCGGCCGGCAGCGGATCGGCGTGCCGGGCGGTCGCCGCCGAGCAGAGCACCTGCCCACCGTGGGCGGCGGCGGCGACCCGGGCGGCCCGGTGCACCTCCGGGCTGGCGTACTCACCGTCGCGCGGCTCGGCGTACCCGGTGTGCAGCCCCATCCGGACCCGGGGGGCCGACTCCGGGCTGGGCCAGTCGTGCCCGGTCAGGGCCAGTTGGGCGGTCAGGCAGGCGGTCAGGGCGGCGGCGGCGTCGGAGAACGCGATGAAGAACGAGTCCCCCTCGGTGAGCAGCTCCGCGCCCTCGGTGCTGGCCAGTGTGCGGCGCAGCAACCGGCGGTGTTCCCGCAGCACCGGCCGGTACCCCGGGCCGAGGAGCTGAGCCAGCCTGGTCGACCCCTCGATGTCGGTGAACACGAAGGTCACCAGGCCGCTCGGGAGGTCAGTCGGTGTCGACATGCGTGGAACCTCCGCACCTCACGTCGGCATCATGCACTCCCCGGGCCATCCGTAGCGCGCCGTCGGCGGCCAACGGGTGTGCCCCACGGTGCCATTCGACCTGCGCAGCGGCAAGGTCAGGGGAAACACGCCGTCCACTGGGGACGATGGTGTCAGCAGCCGCAGCCTCCACCGCAGCAACCTCCACCGGTGGGCGCGGGCGCACCACCGGCCGCTCCCGCACCGCCCCGGCCGGTGACCGCGACCGTGGAGAGGAGCTTGACCGTGTCGTGGTGCCCCTGCGGGCAGGACGCCGGCGCGCCGGCCTGGGCCATCGGGCGGTTTACCTCGAAGGTGTCGCCGCACGCGCGGCAACGGAACTCGTACCGGGGCATGCCACCAGGGTACGGCCGGACCTGACGTGCTGGGCAGCATGGGTGATACTCGACGGGTGGTGGACGGCCAGGAAAGCTCGATGAACCGACCTCTGCGGCCGGCCGCGCCCCCGGCCGAGCCCGCTCCGTCCGGCGAGCCGCCGGCACCGACCCGCGTCTTCCGGATACCCCGGCCGCGCCGCCCCTGGCTGAGCAGACAGCCTGCTGAGCAGCCCCCGGCCGCCGCCGACACCGCCCCACCGACCGGCACCACCCGGGCCCCCGACACCGCCCCAGCCGCCGACAGCACCCCGGCTACCGGCAGCGCCGGGCCGGCCGGTACGGCGTCGGCCGGCACCACGGCAGCCGATGCCACGGCAGCCGATGCCACGCAGGCCGGCACCACCCAGGCCGGCGGGACGTCAGAGGCACCTACCGGCCCGCCCGACGCCGCCGCCCAGCAGGTCAACGCCGCCGAGCCGACGGTCGGGAAGATCACGACCGGGAAGAGCGAAGCGGGGCAGACCGGCGGAGCGCCCGGGGCCGCCGGACAGGCTGCGACGGGTACGCCAGGAGCGGGCAAGGCCGGCGCGGCGACCGGGACGGCCGGGGCCGCCGACGGCACCGCGGATCCGGCGGCCGGGGCCGCCGACGGCACCGCAGGTCCGACGGCCGGGGCCGGTGACGGCACCGCAGGTCCGACGGCCGGGGCCGGGGACGGCCCGACGGCGGCAGCCACCGGCAGCCCCGAGGCCGGCACCGCCGACACCGCCACCGGAAGGGGGAACGGCAGCGGCAGCCCAGCGGCCGGCACCGGCACCGGCGACACGAAGGCCAGCATCAGCGACACGAAGACCGACGGCACGAAGGTCGAGACCGACGGCGCGGCGGCCGGCGCGGATGGCACGAAGACCGGCACCGGCGACACGAAGACCGACGGCACGAAGATCGGGGTCGACGGCACGAAGGCCAGCACCACCGGTGGCGCGGCGGCGGGGGCGGCCGGTGGGTCGGGGGGTCGGCGGCGGCGGGTTCCGTTCGCGCACGCGCTGCGGACGCCGCCCCGGCGGGCGGCGGCGCGGGCGGCGCAGGCCACCCGGGAGTGGTCCCGGCGGCCCAGCGGACGGCTCACCCTGCCCGGCGTGTTCCTGCTCGCCCTGGTCGCGGCCACGGCGACGGCCGGCGCGCTGCTGGTGCCGGCGACCGCCGGGGACACCCGGCGGGTCGCCGAGGCGACCGCCGACCCGAGCAGCGGCGTGGTGCCGGGGCTCGGGACCGGGGTACCCCTGCCGCCCGGCGCGACGGCGGTGCCGGCCCTGCCCGGCGGGACGCCGCTGCCCGGCCTCTCCGGGTCTCCCCTGCCGGGGGTGACACCGGGTCCCGGGGGCGTGCTGCCGACGGGGCCGGCGGTCGGTCCGGTCGTCGGTCGGCCGGCCGACGCGCTCGCCGCGTGGGCGCAGACCACCGGCGCCAAGGTGGGCATCTCGCCGGTCGCCATGCAGGCGTACGGCTACGCCGAACTGGTGCTCGCCGAGACGAACCGGAGTTGCGGGCTGAGCTGGACGACGCTCGCCGCGATCGGGTTCGTGGAGTCCCGGCACGGGCAGGCGAACGGGGCGACCCTGAAGCCGAACGGCCGGGCGGAGGACCCACTGATCTTCGGGCTGCCACTGGACGGCCAGGGCGGCCGGATGCTGATCCGGGACAGCGACCAGGGCCGGCTCGACAACGACACCACGTACGACCGGGCGGTCGGTCCGATGCAGTTCATCCCGACCACCTGGGAGGAGATCGGGGCGGACGCCGACAACGACGGCGTGAAGGACCCGCACAACATCAACGACGCCGCGCTCGCCGCCGGCCGGTACCTCTGCAAGGGCAGCCGGAACCTCACCATTCCGGGTGACTGGTGGGAGGCGATCCTGTCCTACAACGACGTCCGCCGGTACGCGCTGGACGTCTACAACACGGCCAACCGGTACGGTCAGGCCAGTCGCACGTGAGGTGATCTTCCAAGCACAATGGAGAACTGGACACTTCCGCCGGCCACCTGCACCCGGCAAGCTAGACGGGTGATGGTGCGCGAATGGGATCCCAGGACCGCGTCGTCCGCCGAGATCACATCACTGGTGGAGACGCTGAACGCGGTCCTGGCGACCGACCTTCCGCAGGACCCGTCCTGGCGGGCGGACTCGATGCGGGAGTACCTCGGCGAGGTGATGCCCGGCGAGCGGCGGATCTCCTGGATCGTCCAGGCCGAGCCGACCGATCCGACGGCCCCGGGAGCCGTCCTCGGGCACGTCCACGTGCTGCTACTCGGCGACATCGGGGTGCTGGAGGTGCTCGTCCATCCGTCCCAGCGCCGGACCGGCCTCGGCCGACGACTGGTCCGGCTGGCCGCCCGCCGGGTCTACCAGGAGGGCTTCCAGTCGGTCGGGGTGGAGGTGGTGGGTGACACGCCCGCCGTCGCCTTCTACGAGTCGCTCGGCTTCACCCGGGACTACGTCGAGACCCGCAGCGTGCTCGACCTCTCGACGGTGGACTGGCCGGCGCTGGGCGAGATGGCCGCCGGGGTGGGCGCGGGCTACCAGGTGCAGTTCTACCCGGGTGGGCCGCCGAACGAGCTGATCGAGGCGTACGTGCGGGCGAAGGCCGAGATCCGCGACGTCGAGGACGGCGAGCTGCGGCCCAGCTCGTACGAGCCGGAGCGGCTCCGGGACAGCCTGGACTGCCTGCACCGGCGGGGCATGAAGCCGTACATCGTGCTGGCCCTGCACGAGCGGACCGGGGAGGTGGCCGGGCTGACCGAGGTGGTCGTCCCGGCACAGCACCCGACCCGGGCCGACCAGTACGACACGATCGTGGTGCAGGACCACCAGGGGTACGGCATCGACCGGGCGATCAAGGCGCGGATGCTGCTCGAACTCCGCTCGGCCGAGCCGGGGCTGACCGAGGTGCAGACCTGGAACGCCCAGTCGAACGAGGCGATGCTCAAGGTCAACGCCGAGCTGGGGTACCGCCCCGACCGCGAGTGGTGCGAGTACGGCGCGGACGTCGCCGAGCTGGTGCACCGGCTCGACGCCCACGGCTGACCCGGAAGCGGGAGAGACGGTACGAGATGACCACCCGACCGGGCGGCCCGGACGTCCTCGGCGAGCTGCGCGCACGACCGGACCTCGACGCGACCCTGGCGTACTACGACACCCTGCCGGCGGTGCCGGTCGAGGGGATGCTGGGCCGCTGGCGCGGGACCGGCCTGCCGACCGGCCACCCGATGGACGGGCTGCTGGAGCAGCTCGGCTGGTACGGCAAGCGGTTCGAGAGCGCCGAGGTGGTCCACCCGCTGGTCTTCCGTACCCCGGGCGGGGGGCTGACCAGCGTCAACCCGGCGCTGCTGCCGGTCGGCACGCTGATGCGGCAGCCGGCGCTGACCCGGCTGCCGGCGGCGGACACCCTGTTCCGGGTGCTCCGGCCGCTGCTCGGCACCGCCCGGCCGACCGCGCGGCTGCGGCTGACCGAATACCGGGGGGTGGTCACCGCCACCATGTGCTACGACGCCCACCCGATCCACGACGTGTTCCGCCGCATCGACGCGGACCGGGTCCTGGGCGCGATGGACGTCCGGGGCTCGAAGCACCCGTACATGTTCGTCCTGACCCGGGTCCGGCCGGCCCCGGACGGCGGGCCCGGCCGGCGGCCCGGTCAGTAGCTCTCGCGCAGCAGCCGGGCGGCCTCGGCGGCCCAGTAGGTGAGGATGATCCCCGCGCCGGCCCGGCGGATCGAGGTGAGCGTCTCCATGATCACCCGTTCCCGGTCGACCCAGCCGTTCGCGGAGGCGGCCTCGACCATCGCGTACTCCCCGGAGACCTGGTAGGCGGCGACCGGGACGTCCACGGCGGCCCGGACCGCCGCGACCACGTCCAGGTAGGGCAGGGCCGGCTTGACCATGACCATGTCGGCGCCCTCGGCGACGTCCAACTCCACCTCGCGCAGGGACTCCCGCAGGTTCGCCGGGTCCTGCTGGTAGGTGCGCCGGTCGCCCTGCAACGCCGACTCGACGGCGTCGCGGAACGGGCCGAAGAAGGCCGAGGCGTACTTGACGGCGTAGGCCAGCACCGCGACGTCGGCGTACCCGGCCGCGTCGAGCGCCCGGCGGACCACCCCGACCTGGCCGTCCATCATCCCGGACGGGCCGACCACGCCGGCCCCGGCGGCGGCCTGGGCCACCGCCATCTCCGCGTAGGCGGCGAGGGTGGCGTCGTTGTCGACGTCACCGTCCGGGCCGAGCAGGCCACAGTGCCCGTGCGAGGTGAACTCGTCCAGGCAGAGGTCGCTCATCACCACCGTGGCGTCGCCGACCTCGGCGGCCACGTCCCGGATGGCGACGTTGAGGATGCCCGCCGGGTCGATGCCGCCCGAGCCGGTGGCGTCCCGCTCGGCCGGCACCCCGAACAGCATGATCCCGCCGACCCCGGCCTGGACCGCCTCGACGGCCGCCTTGCGCAGGGAGTCCCGGGAGTGCTGGAGCACCCCCGGGAGCGAGGCGATCGGGCGGGGCTCGGTGAGCCCCTCCTTGACGAACATCGGCAGCACCAGCTCGGCCGGGGCCACCCGGGTCTCGGAGACCAGCCGCCGCACCGCCGGGGTGCGGCGCAGCCGGCGGGGCCGGATCTCGGGGTACGGCATGGCGGGGCCTCCCTGACGACTAGCGGAACCTCAGCGCGGTGGGGCCCTGCACCTTCGAGCCACGACGCTGCTTGGCCGGCATCGCGGCCAGCTTCTCCCGCAGCTCCACGGCGTACGCGGCGAGCGCCTCCACCAGGTCGGGCACCGAGGCGTGCGGCGGCTGCACGTCGACCCGCAGGCCGAACTCCGTCGCGGTCTCCGCCGTCTTGGGCCCGATGACAGCAACCACGGTACGCGCGTGCGGCTTACCGGCGATTCCGACCAGGTTCCGGACGGTGGACGAGGAGGTGAAGAGCACCGCGTCGAAGCCACCCGACTTGATCGCGTCCCGGATCTCGGCCGGCGGCGGGGCGGCCCGCACCGTGCGGTACGCGGTGACGTCGTCGACCTCCCAGCCGCGCTCGGTGAGCCCGGCGGCGAGCGTCTCGGTGGCGATGTCGGCGCGCGGCAGCAGCACCCGGCCGACCGGGTCGAGCACCTCGTCGTGCGGGGAGAACTCGGCCAGCAGCCCCTCCGAGGACTGCTCCCCGGCGGGGATCAGCTCCGGCTGGATACCGAAGGCGCGGACCGCGTCGGCGGTGGCCTCCCCGATACAGGCGATCTTGACGCCACCGAAGTGCCGGGCGTCCAGGCCGTGCTCGGCGAACTTCTCCCAGACCGCCCGGACCGCGTTGACCGAGGTGAAGATGACCCAGGCGTACCGGCCGTCGACCAGGCCCTTGACCGCCCGCTCCATCTGCGCCGGGGTACGCGGCGGCTCCACCGCGATGGTCGGCACCTCGCACGGAATCGCCCCGTACGCGCGCAGTCGGGCGCTCATCGCGCCGGCCTGCTCCTTGGTCCGGGGGACGAGCACCTTCCAGCCGTACAGCGGGCGGTTCTCCCACCAGCTCAGCTTGTCCCGCTGGCCGACGCCGGTGCCGAGGGTCAGCACCACCCGGCCGGTGAAGCCGAGCGCCGCCGCGACGAAGGAGTCCACCGTCGAGGTGGTGGTGTACTGCGTCTCGCCGGTGCCGTCGCCGGTCACCCCGACCTCGGTCGTCCCGTCCACCCCGGCGGCGAGCAGGCCGTCCCGGATGGCGGCCAGGTCACCGGCGTCCACCGCGAGCGCCAGCGAGCCCCGGGCCACGGCTGCGGCGAGCGCCTCGAAGTCCAGCGCGGTGACGTCCTCGACGTCGGCGGCGGTGCGCACGCCGGGCAGCGGCACACCGGCGTAGGTGGCCACCCCCTCGGCCTGGCTGACCCCGGGCACCACCTCGAAGTGCGCGGCGGTGCGGGCCACCGCCTGCACCTCCTTGACCACCGAGTCGTGGCCGAACGGGTCCCCGGCGACCAGGTGCACCGCGTTCAGCCCGGAGCGGGCCGCCGAGATCAGCACCTTCGCCACGTCCCCCGGTACGCCCTCGGCCGGGCTGAACTGCGTGTCCTGGCGGGCCTGGGTGCGTACGGCGTCGAGCAGCGACTCGGGTACGCCCCGGTCGTACACCACCTGGTCGGCGTCGACCAGGGCGTCGTGCGCCCGGCGGGTCAGCAGGCCCGGGTCGCCGGGGCCGGCCCCGACGAACGCGATGCGGCCTACGGGCTTACGGGTGCGGGTCATCCTGTGCTCCCAATGTGCTGTGTCCCCGGGCCGGCCTGTTCGTCCTGGCCGAGGATCGAGTCGGCGCCGAGGTCGAGGAGTTCGGCGGCGAGGGCCTTGCCGATCTCCGCCGCGTCGGCGGGCGTACCGGTGCGGGACAGCCGGAGGTCTCGGGTACCGTCCGGGCTGATCACCGCCCCGCGCAGGTAGATCTCATGGACGATCTCGTCCTCGGTGCCGGAGCCGGTCGGCTCCCCTTCGGCGAGGATCGCGTAGGCGGCGACCGGGGCGGAGCACCCGGCCTCCAGGGTGGCCAGCAACGCCCGCTCCGCGGTGACCGCGGCGCGGGACGGTGCGTGGTCGAGCAGGGCGAGCAGCTCGACCAGCTCCGGGTCGTCGACCCGGCACTCCACCGCCAGCGCGCCCTGGGCGGGCGCGGGCAGCATCAGCATCGGGTCGAGCGTCTCGGTGATCTCGTCGGTGCGGCCCAGCCGGGCCAGGCCGGCCCGGGCCAGCACCACGGCGTCGAGATCGGCGTCCGGGCCGAGCACCCGCGCCAGGCGGGTGTCGACGTTGCCCCGGACCGGGGTCACCACCAACTGCATCCCGAGCGCGTGCAGTTGGGCGGTGCGGCGCAGCGCGCCGGTCCCCACGGTGGCACCGGGGGGAAGTTCGGCGAGGGTCCGCCCGTCCCGGGCGACCAGGGCGTCCCGGGGGTCCTGGCGGGGCGGTACCGCCGCGATGTGCAGCCCGGGCGCCTCCGCGGTGGGCAGGTCCTTGTAGGAGTGCACCGCGAAGTCGATGGTGCGGGCGGTGAGCGCGTCCCGCAGGGCGGAGACGAAGACGCCGACGCCGAGCCGGTGCACCGGGGCCGACGAGCGGTCCCCGGCGGTGACCACCTCGACCAGCTCGACCGGCCGCCCGGTGGCGGCGGTGAGGGCCTCGGCCACCTGCCCGGACTGGGCCATCGCCAACGCGCTGCCCCGGGTACCCAGGCGCAGGGGCACGGTCATCGGTCACCTCCGAAGTGCGGGACGGTGTCGGGGCCCACCAAGTCGGGCGCGGTGCCGCCGACCACGTCGGGGACGGTGCCGACCGGTGAGGTCTGCGGCACCTGGAGATCGAACAGCTCGCGCAGCAGCGCCGCGTACTGGTCGCCGCCGGGCTCCGCGGCGAGCTGCCGGACCCGTACGGTGGGCTGGTGCAGCAGTCGTTGCACCACCCGGTGCACCGTACGCGCCACCTCGGCCCGCTGCTCGTCGGTGAGATCCGGGCGACGCTGCGCCAGCCGGCGCAGCTCGGTGCTGACCACGTCGTCCGCGCGCCCGCGCAGGGCGGCCACGGTGGGCGCCACGTCGGCGCCGCGCAGCCAGGTGAGGAAGCCCTCGACCTCGCCGGTGACGATCCGCTCGACGGCGGCGGCGTCGGCCGCCGCCGGACCGCCGGCCAGCACCGCCGCCATCCGGTCGATGTCGATCACCTCGACGCCGGGCAGCTCGGCGACGCCGGCCTCGACGTCGCGCGGCACGGCCAGGTCGAGCAGGACCAGCGGCCCCCGGCCGGGGTCCCGGCCGGCGAGCGCCCGGGTGACCACCGCCCGGGTGAGGACCGGTTCGGTCGCCGCGGTGGCGGCCACTACGATGTCCACTGTGGAGAGCGCTGCGGGGAGCCCGGTCATCGGCACCGCGCTCGCCCCGTACGACTCGGCCAGCCGGACGGCCCGGTCGGCCCCCCGGTTGGTCACGGCCAGCGGCCCGGCCCCGAGGCGGGACAGGGTCGCCACCCCGAGGGCACCCATCGCGCCGGCCCCGACCACGAGCGCCGGCCGGCCGGTCAGGCCACCGTCGAGGTGCTCCGCGGCCAGGCCGAGCGCGGCGGTGACCACACTCTGGCCGGCCCGGTCGATGCCGGTCTCGGCGTGCGCCCGCTTGCCGACCCGCAGCGCCTGCTGCATCAGCTCGTGCAGCAGCCGGCCGGTCGAGTCCGCGCCACTGGCCCAGTGGTACGCGTCACGGAGCTGGCCGAGGATCTGCGCCTCGCCCACCACCATCGAGTCCAGCCCGGCGGCCACCCGGAAGACGTGCTCCACGGCGGCGGCGTCGTAGTGCACGTAGAGGTGGTCGGCGAGCGCGGCCGGCGGGCACCCGGCCTGCTCGGCGAGGACGGCACAGATGTCGCCGAGCCCGCCGTGGAAACCGGACACGGCGGCGTACACCTCCACCCGGTTGCAGGTGGAGACGAGCACGGCCTCGGCCACGTACGGCTGACCGACGAGCCGGTCCAGGGTGCGGGTGAGGTCGGCCGGGGCGACCGCCAGGTGCTCCAGGACAGCGACCGGAGCGGTGCGGTACGACGCGCCGACGACGAGCAGCTTCACGTGCCGATCGCCTCCTGGGTGTCGGGAGCCGCGAGCCCGCCGGGCAACGCGGTGAGGGTGGACCCGCCGGTGGCGGGCAGCCGGGTCAACGATGCCTTACGGTGCTCGTGGAAGGACAGGATCTGGAGCTCGATGGCGAGGTCGACCTTGCGCACGTCGACCCCGTCCGGCACCGAGAGTACGCACGGCGCGAAGTTGAGGATGCTCGTCACGCCGACGGCGACCAGCTCGTCGGCGACCCGCTGGGCGGCGGCGGCCGGGGTGGCGATCACCCCGATCGCGATGGCCTCCTCGGCGGCGACCCGGGGCAGGTCGTCGATGTGCCGCACGACCAGCCCGCTGATCTCCTCACCGACCCGCTTCGGGTCGGCGTCGAAGAGCGCGGCGATCCGGAATCCCCGGGTGGCGAAGCCGTCGTAGCCGGCCAGAGCGTGACCGAGATTACCCACGCCGACCAGGGCCACGGCCCGGCGTTGGGTGAGCCCGAGCACGTACTCGATCTGGTCGATCAGCAGGGCGACGTCGTACCCGACCCCCCGGGTGCCGTACGAGCCGAGCTGGGAGAGGTCCTTGCGGAGCTTGGCGGAGTTCACCCCGGCGGCGGAGGCGAGCCCTTCGCTGGAGATCGTCTCGTGCCCGGTTTCCGCGAGGTTGTGCAGGGCACGAAGGTACTCCGGAAGCCGAGCGACGGTCGCCTCGGGCAGGTCCGGGAGCGCCGGTACGACACCGGCGCGGCCGGACGCGCCAGGGTGACGATGCTGACTCATGAGACTCCGTGCGGTGCGATCCTCTGCCAGCTCCCGTCGCCGGCCGTTTCGGGACTCCCACCGGCGGCCGATACTCACGGCTGTGCTAGTGGGGCGCGTCGGAACTACAGAGTAGGCGCTTGTGAAGACGTGCACAAATCGCGATCTTGCAGATCGGCGCAGCGCCGCCACCAGGCCTCCATTCCACAAGATCGATCCGCCGGACGCGGCGGGGCCACCCGTCGATTATTGCGCAATTCCGACTTCCCTCGCCAATCACCAAGATCGGCGTGGTGGGGGCAGCCCTACCAGCGCGAACCCGGTGGGCAGGATGGGTTCCGCCGCGCCGGCTGCCTAGCCTCGACGGCATGACCACCAGCACTTCCGCCGACCCACCGCCCGTCGCCGCCCCGGTGCCCACCGGCGTCCTCACCCCCCGGGCCGGGATGCGTCGCCAGCTCGGCACCGACACCCGGTACGTGCTGCTCGGCTTTCCGGTCGCGCTCGCCGGCTTCGTCGTCCTGTTCGCCGGCACCCTCCTCGGGACCGGGCTGCTGGTCACCGTGCTCGGCCTGCCGATCCTGGCCGGCACCCTGCAGACCGCCCGCAAGCTGGCCGCCGTCGAGCGGCAGCGGCTGGAGCGCGTCCTCGGTCACCCGGTGGTCCGCCCGGAGTACCGGGAGCCGGCCCCCGGGGCGGGCACCTGGCGGCGCATCCTGGTGCCCCTCGGCGACCCCCAGTACTGGCTCGACCTGCTCCACGCGCTGCTGAAGCTCCTCTTCGCGGTACCCAGCTTCGGGGTGACCCTGACCTGGTGGGCCGGCGCCGTGGTCGGCACCCTCTACTGGGCCTACGACTGGGCGCTGCCCCACCCGGAGGAGAACGAGGGGCTGGCGGAGCTGCTCGGCCTGGGCACCTCCCCCGCCGCCCGGATCGGGCTGAACACCGTGATCGGGGTGTTCTTCCTGCTCACCCTCCCGCTGGTGGTCCGGGGCTGCGCGCTGCTGGCGGCCAGCCCCGGCCGGGCCCTGCTGACCGGGGTGGCCGAGATGCGCCAGCGGATCACCCAGTTGGAGGAGCAGAAGCGGGCCGCCGCCTCGGCCGAGGCCACCGCGCTGCGCCGGCTGGAACGCGACATCCACGACGGGCCGCAGCAGCGGCTGGTCCGGCTGGCGATGGACCTGAGCCGGGCCCGGCACCAGCTCGCCAGCGACCCGGACGCCGCCGGCCGCACCCTCGACGAGGCGGTCACCCAGACCCGGGAGACCCTCGCCGAACTGCGCGCGCTGTCCCGGGGCATCGCCCCGCCGATCCTGGTCGACCGGGGACTGCCGAGCGCGCTGGCCGCCCTCGCCGGGCGCGGGCTGATCCCGGTCGAGCTGCGGGTCGACCCCGAGCTGGCGACGCCCGACGGACGGCTCGACCCGGCCGTGGAGAGCACCGCCTACTTCGTGGTCGCCGAGGCGCTGACCAACGTCGCCAAGCACAGCGGGGCGACGGAGTGCACCGTCGCGGTGACCCGGCACGGCCCGACGCTGACCGCCGCCGTGACCGACGACGGCCACGGCGGCGCGCACCTGGCCAAGGGGCACGGCCTGGCCGGGATCGCGGACCGGGTCCGCGCGGCGGGCGGCCGGCTGGACGTGGTCAGCCCGGCCGGCGGCCCGACCGAGATCCGCGCGGAGCTGCCGCTGTGACCGCCTCCGACCCCGGACATTCCGCCGGTGGGGCGGCTCCCGTCCCGCCCGGCCGCGCCCCGGCCCCCCGCCCCGACGTGGTAGACACCAGACCCATGCGGGTGGTCATCGCCGACGACGCCGTCCTGCTCCGGGAGGGGCTGGTCCGGCTGCTCACCGAGCGCGGGCACGTCGTGGTGGCCGCCGTCGGGGACGGCGACGCCCTGGTGGCGGCCGTGGTCGAACACCGCCCCGACGTGTCGATCGTGGACGTGCGGATGCCGCCGTCGCACACCGACGAGGGGCTGCGGGCGGCGGTGCAGGCCCGGCGGCTGGTGCCCCGTACCCCCGTGCTGGTGCTCTCCCAGTACGTCGAGGTGTCGTACGCCGACGACCTGCTCGCCACCACCGGCAGCGCCGGCGGCGGGGTCGGGTACCTGCTCAAGGACCGGGTCGCCGCGATCGACGAGTTCCTCGACGCGCTCGACCGGGTGGCCGCCGGCGGTACCGTGCTCGACCCGGAGGTGGTCGGGCAGCTCTTCGCCCGACGCCGCCGCGACGACCCGCTGGGCGCGCTCACCCCGCGCGAGCGGGAGGTGCTGGCGCTGATGGCCGAGGGGCACACCAACACCGCCATCGCCCGGATCCTGTTCGTCAGCGACGGCGCCGTCGAGAAGCACGTCCGCAACATCTTCACGAAGCTGCACCTGCCGCCCGACACGGACCGCCACCGCCGGGTCCACGCCGTCCTGGCCTACCTCCGTTCCTGACCCGCCGACCCCGCCTCAGCCGTCAGCGGAGGGCGCCGACCCCGCCTCAGCGGTCAGCGGAGGGCGCCGCGCCCCCGCCTCAGCGGTCGGCGGAGGGTGCCGCGCCCCCGCCTCAGCCGTCACACGAGGGTGACGGCCAGGCGGACGGCGTCGGTGAGGGTGGCGGCCACCGGGTGGCCGGAGGTGCGCAGGCGCTCCGGGTCGGTGAAGCCGCCGGTGTAGAGCACCGCCCGGCCGCCGACCGACTCGGCGGCGTCGGCGTCGTCCAGGGAGTCGCCGACCAGCACCACCCGCCCGCCGTCGACAGACAGGTCGGCCAGGTGCCGGGCCAGCGACTCGGCCTTGCGGTCGCCGCCGACCACCGCCCGGGAGCCGTCGACCCGGGCGAAGCGCCCGGTCAGCCCGTAGGTGTGGACCGCCGGGACCAGTTCCTCGTGGAACCACATCGACAGCAGGGACTGGCTGCCCGGCCAGGCGGACATCGCGCTGACCGCGTCCTCGGCCAGCTCGCAGGTGGTCAGCCCGGCCCGGTACGCGTCGTGGAAGATCCGGTCGAGGCGGCCGAACGCCTCCTCGTCCACCGCCCGGCCGAGCACCTCGGCGTAGTAGTCGGCGACCGGGCGGCGGAACCGTACCCGGTGCTCCTCGGTGCTCACCACCGGCCCGCCGACGCTGGCGAACGCGGCGTTCGTGGCGGTGACGACCAGGCTCAGGTCGTTGAGCAGGGTGCCGTTCCAGTCCCACACCAGGTGGTCGCGCGCAGGGGTCATCCGAGCACGATAGGCGAGCGGCCTAGAGCTGGGGAGTGGTGAGGTCGCGCAGCAGCCGGTCCTCCTCCACCCGCCAGTAGCCGTGCTCCTTGCCGTCGAGCAGCACCACCGGCACGCGGTCGCCGTACTCCCGCTCCAACTCGACGTCGGCGGTGACGTCCTTCTCGATCCACTTGTCACCGGTGACCGCGACCACCCGATCCAACGCCACCTTGGCGTCCTCGCAGAGGTGGCAGCCGGGCCGGGTGATCAGGGTGAGCCGGGCGTCGGTGGACATCGGTACCTCCTCCAGCGGGCGGTCGTTCGGCCGAGTGTGGCACAGTGGCCGGCACCCGGCCCGGCCGAGTGCCCGGACACCTCGCTCCGACCTGCCCCGCAGCCACCCTGACCAGGCCTTTGACCTGGATCAGCCGCCGGCCGGAAAGTCAAACGCCCACGACGGACAACCGGTCCGGCGGGGGCCCGACAGGGGGGGAAATACTTCCGCTCTGTGTAACGGACTTGCCACGCACGGGTGACGTCGGCCCCTATCATCACTCGGGTCGGCTCACCCCATTTGCCGTGAGTTGACACCCCTCAGCCCGAGGAGGCCCCCGTGCCCGTGAGCGCATTGGACCAGCACCTCAGGGGGATCTGCCGTGCGTCGGCGGCGTACCCCGGAGCGACCCTGTCCGACCGTCCGGTCGGCCCCGTCGCGCGACCCCGCGCCGGGGTCCCGGCGGTCACGGACGGTAAGGGGGTGGAGCGGTGACCGCCCCGGGGTGGGAGCAACCAGCCGGGCTGGGCACGCCCGGCGGGCGGTCGACGGTCAACGAGCGTCCCGGCGGGACGCTCGACGACGCCTGGAGCCCTCCGGTACAGAGCGAGGACGCGGCCAGACGGTTACGCAGCCGGCCCCACCACAACGAGGCCGCGCCGCGACCGCCCGCACCCGGCGGCAACGCCAAACCGGTCGGGGGTCGGGTGGCGGTCCCCGCCCGGCCGACCATGCCGGTGCAGGGTCGCCGCAGCGCGGACCCGCCCACCCCGACCGATCCGGCCTGCTCGGAGACCGCGGTGCTGCCGGCGGTACCGGCCACCGCCGGGGGCGGTGGTGGTGGCGGGGGCGGCAACGGTGGCAGCCCGACGGGGTACCCGAGCCGGCCGGACCCGTCCGACCCGGCCACCGAGGTCTGGGCGCTGGTGGAACGCGCCCAGGCCGGGGACGCCGAGGCGTTCGGCCTGCTCTACGACCGGTACGTGGACACGGTCTTCCGGTTCGTCTACTTCCGGGTGGGCAACCGGCAACTGGCCGAGGACCTCACCTCCGACACCTTCCTGCGCGCGCTGAAGCGGATCGGCAGCTTCACCTGGCAGGGGCGGGACCTCGGGGCCTGGCTGGTCACCATCGCCCGGAACCTGGTCGCCGACCACTTCAAGTCGGGCCGGTACCGGCTGGAGGTGACCACCGGCGACGTGCTGGACGCCGACCGCGAGGACCGGGGCCCGGAGGGCAGCCCGGAGGCGGCGGTGGTCGAGCACATCACGAACGTCGCCCTGCTCACCGCCGTCAAGCAGCTCAACCCCGAGCAACAGGAGTGCATCGTGCTCCGCTTCCTGCAGGGCTTCTCGGTCGCCGAGACCGCCCGCGCGATGGGCAAGAACGAGGGGGCGATCAAGGCGTTGCAGTACCGGGCGGTCCGGGCCCTGGCCCGGCTGCTGCCGGACGGTTTCCAGCCGTAGCGCCGGCAGCGGACGGATCGCGGGGCGGCCGGGTCGATTTCGCCACCCGGGCCCCGTAACCGGGGCCCGCCGCGGACCGTTTTTCCGGGTGCGACCGGTGGTCACCCCGGCAATCCCGGGCCCCATGGTCCGGGCAGCGCCGTCGGCGACAACCTTCGTACGCCGGTGCCCACTGTCTCCGGTCGCTGGCGACGAGCACGGCTGACCGGCCGTGACCAGCGAGAGGAGGTGCCTGCGGTGGACCACAGCCTCTTCCTGCGTCGACGCGCTGAGCGCTTCGCACAGCTTCTCGACGAAGCCAACGGCGGCCGTCGGCACCACGTCCGGTCCCGGGTGGACGACCAGCTCACCGCGCTCGTCGCGGTCGGGCAGCGCCTCAGCACCGAGCGGCCCGCCGTCGACGCCGAGGTCGACCCCGGTTTCCGCACCAGCCTGCGCGCGATGTTGCTGGCCACGGCGGAACGGGAGGGCATCGGGGCACCCGTGATCGCGCCGGCCGACAGCACACCCGCCGGCCGACAGCCGGTCGTCGGTCCCCCGCCCCGACCGCTGCTGCCGGCGGTGACAGCCCGGCGGGCCCGCGCCCGACTGGCGATCTTCTCCGGCATCGCGGTCGGTGCCATCGCCGTCTCCGGCATCTCGGCCGCCAGCGAGAACGCCGTACCGGGTGACGCCCTGTACGGCATGAAGCGGTCCACCGAGCGGGCCCAGCTCGCCCTCGCCGGCTCGGACCCCAGCCGGGGTCAGCTCTTCCTCGACTTCGCCCGGACCCGGGTCGGCGAGGCCGCCACCGTCCGGGGCGACGGGGACCGGTACGGCGCGGCGCTCGACGGCATGGACGGCCACACCCGCGAGGGCGTACGGCTGCTCTTCACCGCCGTCACGCAGCGGACCGACCCGGCCGGGCTGGACGCCGTGGACACCTTCCTCACCGGCCAGCGCCGCGCGCTCAACGACCTGCTCGACGGGGCCTCCCGGGCCGAGCGGGAGCGGACCCGCCGGTCACTCGCCCTGCTCGACGCGGCCGGCGAGCGCTCCGCGGTGTTGCGTACCTCGCTCACCTGCGGCCTCCCGGCGACCACCGGCAGCGACGAGTTCGGCCCCGTCCCGGGCTCCTGCCCGACCCCCCGCTGACCCCGGCCCCGGGCCGGCTCGCTTGCCGGCGCTGACCCCGGGCCCGCCGCCCGGCCGTCCGGAGTTCTCCCGCCGTCCGGCCGGTCGTCACCGCAGCCCGGATAGGCTCGGTGAACGGCAGCCGCCGGGACGTCGAGCGGAAGGGGAGCGCGTGGCCCGAGACCGTAAGGTGACGATCAGCACCGACGTCCACGGGCACACCGCCGGCTGGGCGGAGAGCGGGCCGCCCGTTCCCCCTGCGCCCGACCCGACCGCCGCCGCCTTCTTCGACGTGGACAACACGATGATGCAGGGCGCGTCGCTCTACTGGTTCGCCCGGGGTATGGCCGCCCGCAAGTACGTCACCACCGCCGACCTGGCCCGGTTCGCCTGGCAGCAGCTCCGGTTCCGGGTCCTCGCCACCGAGCACGCCGGCACCATGTCCCAGGTCCGGGAGGCGGCGCTCGCCTTCATCGAGGGGTGGCGGGTGGCCGACATGGAGCGGCTCACCGAGGAGATCTTCGACGAGCTGATGGCCCCCCGCATCTGGGCCGGTACCCGTCGGCTCGCCGAGCGGCACCTGGCCGCCGGGGAGCGGGTCTGGCTGGTCAGCGCCGCGCCGGTGGAGATCGGCCGGGTGATCGCCGCCCGGCTCGGGTTGACCGGGGCGATCGGCACGGTCGCCGAGATCGTCGACGGGGCGTACACCGGGCGGCTGGTCGGCGAGCTGATGCACGGGCCGGCGAAGGCGGACGCGGTCGCCCAGCTCGCCGCCGTCGAAGGGCTGGACCTGTCCCGCTGCGCCGCGTACAGCGACTCCGTCAACGACCTGCCGATGCTCTCGGCGGTCGGCCGGGCGGTGGCCGTGAACCCGGACGGCACCCTGCTGCGGCGGGCCCGCCAGCACGGGTGGCCGGTGCACGACTTCCGGACCGGCCGGCGGGCGGCCATGATCGCCGTCCCGTCGACCGTCGCCGGGTTGCTGGTCGGCGCGGTCACCGCCGGCCTGGTCGTGCACCGCCGTCGCCGCAACGCCTGACGATCCGCCCCCGGCCGCCGCACGCGGTACCGCGCCCGGACACCGCCGTGGTGTCCGGGCGCGGCGCGGGCCGACCGGTCAGTAGTCGTCCCGACAGTTGTGCCCCGGATTGGCACTGATCGGCACGAAGGCCATCGCGTCGAAGGCCACCGCGTCGAAGTTCTGGGTGGTGGCGCTGCCGACGTTGTTCAACTGCACCTGCGCGCCCCGCCCCAGCTCGTACGTGCCCAGGTACACCCACTTGTCCTGGCCGAGGTTGGCCGGATTCGGGTTGGGAACGGGGAACCCGGGCGAGCCCGGGGCAACATCGACCGCCCAGCCGGCTTCCACGGCCAGGTTGACCGTGCAGGTCACCTGCTGGCCGATGGTGCCCGTGGTGATCAGGTACGAGGCGCCGTCGTAGTCCGCGCCGTGGCTGGGCACGTGGGCGAGGATGTCGTACCGGTGCCGTTCCCCAGGGATCAGGTCGAGGTTTGGCGTCCACGACCCGACGATCCGCCGCTTCGGGTTGCCGGCGTGCACGTACGTGTACCAGAGATGTCCCTTGTAGCCGGCGCCGATCTGGTGCAGGTCGACGTCGGCGTACGGGGCGGTGCTGCCGCCGCCGGCCGGCGAGCCCCGCCGGATGGTGAACTTGCCGTCGCTCGGGCCGACGTCGCACCCGAGGTTGTACTGCCCGGTGTCGTTGAGCGAGTAGACCACCGAGACCCGCTTGTTGGGGTTGCGGTTACCGCCGTTGTTACCGGTGAAGGTCTCGCAGTTGCGGGGGTAGATCCGTTTGACCCCCGGTTCCGCAGCGCCGGCGCCGAAGGTCAGTTTCTCCCGGGCGCACTCCTCCAGCAGGCAGTTGCCCGAGTTCGCGACTCCGTGCCACCAGCACAGCTCGGACTCGGCCGGGCAGCCGTTGTTGGCCTGGGAGCAGTTGTTGACCGTCGAGCAGAACTCGTACCGGTCCGGATGGACAGCACCTGCCGCATGCCCTGCGGCCCGGTCCGCGGCGAGTTCGCCCCGTACTGCGGTTCGGCGTACGCCGAGGACATGATCCGGAAGCCCTTGAGCTGCGGCGTCTCCGCCCAGCCCATGATCCGCTCCGGGTACGCCCAGTGGTTCGGGTTCTCCGCGTCGGCCACCCGGTGCTAGCTTGACTCCGCTGCGGGGCCGTGGGGACACGGCGGGCAACGACGGGGGATGCACATGACCGGGCAGGACCGCGACCGCACGGCCCCACGGGAGCCGCTGCCCGAGACCGACGATCCGCCGCCGCCAGCAGGATCACGGCGGCCAGGGAAGCCGCTGATCGCCGGGGCGGTCCTGGTGGCCGCCGCGGTCGCCGCCACCGGCGTCCTCTGGCTCCGGGCCGACCCGCCAGCCGACGCGCCGACCGCTGAGGGCCCTGGAGCCGCCGCCCCACCCGCCGCACCGGCGCCCGGAAGCGGGCCGGCCGTCGAAGCCCCCACCGGGGAGTCACCCACCGGCGCTCCGGTCGACGGTGCGGCCCCCAGCGGGCAGCCGACCGCCGTCGCGTTGCCGGCCATCCCGGGCTCGACGATCGACGAGATCACGGCGGGGTGGACGAAGCGGTTCGGCACCACCCCGCAGGCCCAGGACCGGCACTACAGCGCCCAGGCGACCCTGCCCGGCTACGACCAGCCGGTCCGGCTGGGGCTGGTCAGCGGCACGGACGACGGGGACAACGGCCCGACCTCCGTCTACTGCTCCACGCACGACGACCCGCCGTTGCGGGTCGACCGGAAGCTGATCCGCGCGCTGCTCGACTCGTGCCTCGCGCCCGCGCTGGCCGACGGCGAGCAGGAGGCCCTGACAGGCTGGCTCGCCAGACAGGACTACTCCGCCGACGTCTACGCCACCCGGGGATTCGACCGGTTCAACGCCGAGGTCGTCTCCGCCGGGGGCGCCCTCCAGGTGCAGGTGCAGGCTAAGGGCCGAACGGGTCCGGGCGCCGTTCGAGTAGCTGGTGCAGGGTCTGCTGGATAGTCTCCCGGACCTGGTCGGCGAGGTTGAACACGACCAGCGGATCGTCGGCCGAGTCGGTCAGGTGGTCGGTGGGGATCGGCGGGCAGAACTCGATCAGCCACTTGCTCGGCAGCGGCACCATGCCCAGCGGCCCGAGCCACGGGAAGGTCGGCGTCACCGGGAAGTACGGCAGCTTGAGCAGCCGGGCCAGCGGCTTGATGTCGGCGAGCATCGGGTACGTCTCCTCCGCCCCGACGATGGCGACCGGCACGATCGGGGTGCCGGTGCGCAGCGCCGCCGAGACGAACCCGCCCCGCCCGAACCGTTGCAGCTTGTACCGGTCGGCGTAGAGCTTGCCGATCCCCTTGAACCCCTCGGGGAAGACGCCGACCAGCTCACCGGAGCCGAGCAGGCGCTCGGCGTCCGGGTTGCAGGCGACCGTACCGCCGGACTTGCGGGCCAGCTCGGAGACGATCGGCATCCGGAAGACCAGGTCCGCGCCGAGCAACCGCAGGTACCGGTGGGCGGGGTGCCGGTCGTGCAGCACGGCGGAGAGGACCAGCGCGTCCAGCGCGATCGTGCCGGAGTGGTTGCCCACCACCAGCCCCGCCCCGTCGACCGGGACGTGCTCCATCCCGCTGACCTCGGTGCGGAACCAGTCCCGGTACAGCAGGCGCAGGACCGGGTGCAGGACCTTTCCGGTCAACTCCGGGTCGAAGCCGAACTCGTCGACCTCGTAGTCGCCGGAGAGCCGCCGCCGCAGGAAGGCCAGCCCCGCTGCCACCTTGCGGTCCCAGTGGTCCCCCGGCCGCTCCGGCACCGACCCGCCCCGCCCGGCGGCCACCTCCCCGGCACCGGCACGCCCGGAGGCGGCCGGCGCGGGTGCGGCCCGCTCGAGAGCGGCCGACTCCAAAGCAGCCGACTCCGCAGCAGCCAGCTCAGGAGCGGCCGGCTCGGGAGCGGGGGCGTCCGGTCCGCCGGGGTCGGAGGCGGTCGGGCCGTTGGCCCGGCCCGGCGTCGGGGCGGTGGCGGGCGCGTCGGCCGGTGCGGGCCCGTGCGCCGGGGCGGCGGGCGCGCGGTGGTGCCC
>NZ_LRQV01000029.1 GCF_001567585.1 Micromonospora rosaria | reverse complement strand
CCGTCAGCAGGTCGGCGCCGCCGCGACCCGCGCCCGCGCCGCGCAGCCCGAGGCGGCGGGCCAGGGTGGCGGCCTGCGCGCCCAGCGGCGCCGCGCCGAGCCGGTCGGCGATCGCGGTGACCTCCGGTACGGCGACGGCGGCCTCGTCCCGCTCCCCCGCCGCGGCAGCCGCCTCGGCCAGGGCCAGCAGCGCCCGCCCCAGCGGGTACGGCTGGCCCACGGCCCGCCACCCGGCGACCGCCGCCCGCCAGGCCGGCACGGTACCGGCGAGGGTGGCCGCCACCTCACCGGCGTAGGCGCGCTCGATCAGGTGGTCGGCGGCCAGGGCGGGGGCGGTCGCGGCGAGCCGGGCGGCGAGGCCCGCGTCCCGGGTCGCCCGGACCGTCCGGGCCACCGCCCCCAGCAGCGACCACCCCTCCCGGGGCGTCGGGGCCAGCCGGTCGTCGGCCAGCGCGGCCCCGGCGGCCCGGACCGCCTCGGCGTGGTCGTCGAGGGCGAGCGCCGCGTCGATCCGCAGTTCGAGCAGGGGCAGCCGGTGGGTCGGCCAGAGGTACGGGTGACCGAGGAAGGCCAGCGCCCGCCCGACCAGGTCGTCGGCGCTGGGATGGCCCTGCGCCAGGCGCAGCCCGGCCCGCAGTTGCAGCCAGTGCACGGCGGTGATGCCGGGCGGGTCGATCCGGGCCGCCGCGCCGCACACCTCGTCGGCCTCGGCCCAGCGCCCCAGCGCGATCAGCGCCTCGGCCCGGTTCGACAGCAGGTACGCCCCGGTGGAGCGGCTGATCCCGAACCGGCGGGCCTCGGCCACCCCCTCGGCGGCGGCCCGCGCCGACTCCTCGTACCGGCCCAGCCGGAACAGGTCGTCGGAGAGGTACACCGAGGCGACCACGAACGCCTCCCCGTCGCCCACCTCACGGGCCAGCGTCATCGCCCGCCGCAGCTCGGCCACCCCGGCGGCGGAGGCGCCCCCGGGACCGGGCCCCGCCCCGCCCTCCGGCCCCGGTCGCCCGGTCGGCGGCGCGACGGTCGCGCCGTAGCGGGAGACCAGCGCCAGCCGGGCGGGCAGCAGGGTGACGTCCTCGCCGAGCGCCTGGGCGGCGGCCAGCGCCTCGGCGGCGATCCGGATCCCCTCGGCACGGTCGACGCGGACCAGGTGGGCGGCGATGGTGGTCAGCAGCCGGACCGTGCTCGACCGGTCCGGCACGGTGTCGAGCAGCCGGTACGCCTCCCGCAGCTCGGCCCCGCCGTCGCTCTTGCCGAGCAGCGCCTTGAGCCGGCCCCGCCAGCTCAGCAGCCGTGCCGCGCGCAGCGGTTCCGTGTCGCGGTCCACCTCTGCCAGGGCGGCCCGGGTGAGGGTGAGCGCCCGCTGGTAGTCACCGGCGACGGTGGCGGCGGCCCGGGTCTCCTCCAGCAGGGCGAGATGGTCCATGCCGAGCCGGTCGGCCGCGTCGGGCACCACCTCCCACAGCTCCAGCACCCGTTCCAGCAGCCGGCTCTGCTCCGCGTACGCGTACCGCTCCGCCGCCGCGCGGGCCGCGTCGCGGGCGGCGCACAGCGCCCGGGGGTGGTCGTGCGCGGCGTACCAGTGGTGGGCGATCTCGGCCGGCGCGCGGCCGGCGGCGACCAGCGTCGGCTGGGCCTCGATGGCGGCGGCGTAGCGGGCGTGCAGCCGGGTGTGCTCGCCGGGGAGCAGCTCGTCGTGGACGGCCTCCCGGACCAGCGCGTGCCGGAACTCGTAGTCGCCGTCGGGGTTGGCGACCACGAGCTGCGCGGCGACGGCGGCGCGCAGGGCGTCCTCCAGGTGCGGCTCGGGCAGCCCGGCCACCTCGGCGAGGAGCGGGTGACCGATCCGGGTACCGCCGGCCGCCGCGATCCGCAGCACCCGCTGCGCCTCCTCGGGCAGCCGGTCCACCCGGGCCAGGAGCAGGTCGCGCAGGGTCTCCGGCAGGGTGGCGCAGCCGAGCGGCTCACCGGCGGCGGCCAGTTCCTCGATGAACAGCGGATTGCCCTGGCTGCGCCCGTGCACCTCGTCGACGGCGCGGGCGGCGGGCTCGGCGCCGAGCAGCGCGGTGAGGATCGCCGCCGTGCCGTCCCGGTCGAGGCGGTCCACCTCGACCCGGTCCACGCCCCGGGCCCGGTCCAGCTCGGCGAGGAAGGGCCGCAACGGGTGGCCCCGGTGCAGCTCGTCGGTCCGGTACGTGCAGACCAGCAGCAGGCGGGCGGTCCGGGCGGCCCGGACCAGGAACCCGATCAGGTCCCGGGTGGACCGGTCGGCCCAGTGCAGGTCCTCGATCACCAGCACCAGGGGCTGCGCGCCGGCCAGCCGGTGGAACAGCTCGGCGACCAGGTCGAACAGGTACCCGCGCGGGGCGTCAGTGAGGGCGGGACCGGCGTGCGGCGGGGTACCGGCCGGCAGCAGCCGACCCAGTTCCGGCAGGAGCCGGGAGAACTCCGCCTCGTACCCGGCGAAGGCGTCCGCGCCGTCGCGGCGCAGCACCTCCCGCAGGGCCGCCGCGAACGGCGCGAAGGGCAACCCGGCCTCGCCCAGTTCCAGGCAGGGGCCGACGAGGATCCGGGCCCCGTCGGCGACGGCCCGCCCGGCGAACTCCTCCAGCAGCCGGGTCTTGCCCACCCCGGCCTCGCCGCCGACGAGGACGGTGGTGGGCTCGCCGGCCCGGGTCCGCGACAGGGCACCGCACAGCGCGTCGAGCTCGTGCTGACGGCCGACGAGGACGCTGCTGACGGCACGGACGGTCACGGCACCGAGCATGCCACGCACCCCCTCGCTCCCGCTGCCGGGAAAAACGCGTGCGGGGGCGACGGCGGGCCGGGCCACCGGCGGAGGTCGCCGGGGCGGCCTCGTGGACTGCGGACGTCGCCGGGGCGGACTCGTCAGCGGCGACGGTCGCCGGGGCGGGCTGCTCACCGGCGGACGTCGTCGGTCCGGACCGGGCGCCGCCGGCGACCCAGCCACCCCCGGGACCGTCGGCGGGGCAGGGCACGGGCGAGGCGCTCCTGCGCCGCCTCGACCTGCAACTCGGCCGCGTGGGTCCGGTGCAGGGCGAGCATGAACTCGGAGTCGTTGCTGAACATGGGGCGGGCTCCCGTCGGGCGTCGGCGTCGTGGTCGAGGTCCACTCTCCGCGCGAAGGTGCGCCCCGGGCATCGGTACGCCGCCTGATCCGGCGTCCCCGCCCTGCCTTACCGGGGGTCTCGCGGGGCCTTAGCGCGGGGCCCGTCCGGGCCGGTGACGGGGTAAGGTCCTCAGCCCGCCGGCCACGGGTCAACCGGTTCGGCGCCGACCACTAGACTCAGCGGCATGGCAAAGCCCCAGGAGAAGGTCTCGTTCGGCCAACGGCTGAAGCAGATCGGGATGGTGTTCCGGTTCACCGCCAAGCAGGACCGCTGGTTCGCCCCGCTGGTCGCCGGTGCGGTGCTGATCCCGCTCGCGCTCACCGTGGTCGCGGTGATCCTCTGGGGCTGGCTCTGGCTGCCGCTGGGCATCCTGCTCACCCTGCTCGCGGTGCTGATCGTGCTCAACCTCCGGTCCAACACGGCGATGATGAACGCCGCCGAGGGGCAGCCCGGTGCGGCGGCCCAGATCATGGAGAACATGCGGGGCGACTGGCGGGTCACCCCGGCGGTCAGCTCCACCACCCAGATGGACATGGTGCACCTGGTCATCGGGCGGCCGGGCGTGATCCTGCTGGCCGAGGGGAACCCGCAGCGGGTGCGTGGCCTGCTCGGGCAGGAGAAGCGCCGGCTGGCCAAGGTGATCGGCAGCGCCCCGCTGCACGACTACGTGATCGGCCGGGACGAGGGCGAGCTGCCGATCCGCAAGCTGCGGATGACGCTGATGCGGCTGCCGCGCACGCTCAGCGGCAAGGACGTCAACGCCCTCGACAAGCGGCTCAAGGCGCTCACCGCCCGCCCGCAGCTCCCCAAGGGCGCGATCCCGAAGAACATGCGCCCGCCCAAGGGCGCCTTCCGCCAGTCCCGGGGCCGCTGACCGGGCCGTCCCGCCGGCACACCGCGACAGCCGGGTCCGTCCTCGACGGGCCCGGCTGTCGCGTACCCGGGTAAACCTGCCGCCGACCGCCGACGTTTGTACCGGCGATGACCACCGACGATGACGCGACGACATCCGGCGACTCGTTCGAGGAGTTCGTCCGGAGCCGCTCGCCCGCGCTGCTGCGCTCGGCGTACCTGCTGACCACCGACCGGCACGCCGCCGAGGACCTGCTCCAGGAGGTGCTGGAGCGGTTGTACGCCAAGTGGCGGCGGGCCCGCGGCGCGCCGGACGCCTACGCCCGGAAGATCATGGTCAACCGCGCCACCGACCGCTGGCGGTGGCGGGGCCGACGTCCGGAGGCCCCGCTGCACGACGTGGTGGTCCCGTCGAGCGGGGACCACGCCGACGAGGTCGCCGTCCGGCAGGCCGTCCTCGGGGCGCTGCGCACGTTGCCGCCCCGGCAGCGGGCCGCCGTGGTGCTGCGGTACCTCGACGACCTCTCCGAAGCCGAGACCGCCCAGGTCATGCGCTGCTCGGTCGGTGCGGTGAAGAGCCACTCGGCGCGCGGCCTGGCCCGGCTCCGGGCGCAGACCGGTCTGCACCACACCGAGTCCGCCGACCCGTCGGGCCCGCGCGGATCCACCCCCATCCCGGTCCGGAGGACCTCATGACCGACGACCTGCACCCCGATCCGCTCCGCCGGGCGCTGGCGGTGGCCGCACAGGAGGTACGCCCGACACCCGACCTGCTGCACCGGGTCCGGCGCGGCGGCCGACGCCGGGTCCGCCGCCGCCGGCTCCTGGCCGGCGCCCTCGCGGCGCTGCTGCTCGCCGGTGGAGCGACCGGTGTCGTCCACCTGCACCGGCCGCCAGCGGTGGCCCCCCTCACCGGAGTCGCCGACCTCCTGCTCGACCAGCCGACCCGGGGTGATCTGGCCGACGACCGTGACTGGCTCGACGAGGTACTCGCCACCTACGAGCGCACCCGCGACGACAGCCCGGTGCACGGGCTGGGGCTGACCGACCGCCCCGCCGGGGAACCGCACGTCACCTGGGCGGGTACCACCCCGGCCGGTCCGGCTGCGGCGGTGGTGCAGCGGATGTGGAGCAGGCACGACCGGCCCTCGGCCTTCATCCGGTTCATCGGCACCGACGCCGCCGGGCAGCCCGAATCGCTCGGTTCGGACGTCTTCGGCCCGCCCCAGGAGCCCTTCGGCTGGGCCAGCCGGGCCTTCCTGACCGGCCCGGACCGCGACGTGCTGGTGGTGCTGGACGTCGGCGACGAGGTGGAGTGGTCCCCGCAGCGGGTCTACCACACCGACGGGTACACCCGCACCGACTGGCGACCGGTGCGCTTCGCCGACGGCGCGGGGGTGGTGCGGGTGCCGCCGCAGCGCGACCGGTACGCCGTGGCCATCCGCGACGGCTCCGGCACGTACCTGACGATCGGGAACCTGACCGACCCCGAGGTGGTGCCGCACGATCCCGGCCTGAACTGGCGCACTCCACCGAGTGCCGGTTCCCAACCCGCCCGGTTCCCGGTCGAGCCGCACGGGGCGCGCCTCGACCAGGAATCGCACAACCTCACCTGCGGGAACCTGGGCAGAGGCGACCGGCCGTTCAACCTCGCCTCGGCGACGGACTGGATGGCGTACGGCCGTACCCCGGCCGGGGAACTCTTCGTCGCCACCGACCTGAAGGTCGGCGGGGACCCGGTCCGCACGGTCGTCTGCATCCAGCCGGTGGACGCCTCCACGCACCCCGCTGACGGCGAGGTGATCCAGGTGTACGGCGACGAGGTGGACCCGACGGCCGTCCTGCCGGTGCGGGTCCGGCTGCCCGGGGACCGGGGCTGGCTGGTGGCCCGCAAGGACGCCGCGCTGAGCTACCTGGACGACGACGGCCGCTGGCAGCCGGCCGGCCGCCACGCCGCCCTGCTCCCGCCCGGTGCCAGCCGGGCCCGGGTCGACGACACGGAGGTCCCCCTGGGCTGACCGGCGGTGGGCCGGGCCGGTCAGGGGCGGGCGGCCTTCCGGCGGGGGGCGGAGACGATCACCGAGTTGGCAAGCCGGTCGTGCAGGCCACGGCGGTCGCCGTCCATCACCAGCGCGGGCACCACCAGGGCCAGCAGCACCCCGCGCAGCAGCGCCCGGAACACCCCGATCCGGCCGCCGTCGGTGTACGAGACGCAGGCGATCTTGTTGAGGTACATGCCGGGGGTCTGGGCGAAGAGGCCGAGGAAGAAGGTGTACTCGGCGATCAGCACGGCGACCGTCGACCAGGCGTCGCGCGTCGGATCGGCGAAGAGGAAGGAGACCAGCAGGCAGAGGATCCAGTCGATCATCAGGGCGCCGAACCGGCGGCCCAGGCTGGGCGGGGTGAAGGACTGGTCCGCGGCGGGCGGCGCCGGGGGCTGCGGCGTGGTCACAGCGACCAAGGGTATCCGGGGCGTTCCCCGGACCGGCTCGGCGGGGCGATGCGAAGGTGAACAGGCCGGGTCGACGGCCGGTTACCGAGGGCTGCGACGGCGGGCCGGGCGGGGTTCCGCCCCTTCGCCGCGCGGTCCCTGGTGGCGACCGGTATCGTCGGAACGGACAATCAACGGTGGCTGAGCGGTGAAGATGACCCTCCGCGAGCGACGTAACACGGCAGAAACACTCAAGACATGGCCGGGCAACCCCACGGTCATAGCGTCGCCAGGAGCCTAGCCCCGTGCATGTGCCAGGAGGATGTGTGTTCGCCAATCCCGAGGAACTCCTGCGATACCTCAAGAACGAGGACGTGAAGTTCGTCGACGTACGGTTCTGTGACCTGCCCGGCGTGATGCAGCACTTCAACCTGCCGGTCGAATCCGTGGACGACGCTTTCTTCACCGACGGCCTCGCGTTCGACGGCTCGTCGATCCGCGGCTTCCAGGCGATCCACGAGTCGGACATGCTCCTGCTCCCGGACGTCGCGACCGCCTTCATCGACCCGTTCCGCGCCCAGAAGACCCTCGCGCTGAACTTCTTCATCCACGACCCGTTCACCCGTGAGGCCTACTCCCGGGACCCGCGGAACGTGGCGAAGAAGGCCGAGGCGTACCTGGCCGCCAGCGGCATCGCCGACACTGCGTACTTCGGCGCCGAGGCCGAGTTCTACATCTTCGACTCGATCCGCCACGAGACCTCGGCGCACCAGTCGTTCTACTACATCGACTCGATCGAGGGCGCCTGGAACAGCGGCCGCGAAGAGGCGGGCGGCAACCGCGGCTACAAGACCCCGTACAAGGGCGGCTACTTCCCGGTGCCGCCGGTCGACCACTACGCCGACCTGCGGGACAGCATCGTGCGGCGGCTGATCGACACCGGCTTCACCGTGGAGCGCTCGCACCACGAGGTGGGCACCGCCGGTCAGGCCGAGATCAACTACAAGTTCTCCACCCTGCTGCACGCCGGTGACCAGCTCCAGCTCTTCAAGTACATCGTGAAGAACGAGGCCTGGGCGAACGGCAAGACCGCGACCTTCATGCCGAAGCCGCTCTTCGGCGACAACGGGTCGGGCATGCACACCCACCAGAGCCTCTGGCTCAACGGCGAGCCGCTGTTCTACGACGAGACCGGCTACGCCGGCCTGTCGGACACCGCCCGCTGGTACATCGGTGGTCTGCTGCACCACGCCCCGTCGCTGCTGGCCTTCACCAACCCGACGGTCAACTCGTACCGTCGCCTGGTGCCGGGCTTCGAGGCGCCGGTCAACCTGGTCTACTCGCAGCGCAACCGGTCCGCCTGCACCCGGATCCCGGTCACCGGCAGCAACCCGAAGGCCAAGCGGGTCGAGTTCCGCGTGCCGGACCCGTCGGCGAACGTCTACCTCGCCTTCTCGGCGATGATGATGGCCGGCCTGGACGGCATCAAGAGCAAGATCGAGCCGCCGGCGCCGATCGACAAGGACCTGTACGACCTGCCCCCGGAGGAGTGGGGCGACGTCAAGCAGGTGCCGGGCTCGCTGCCCGCCGTGCTCGACTCCCTCGAGGCCGACCACGACTACCTGCTCGACGGCGGCGTCTTCACGCCGGACCTGATCTCCACCTGGATCGACTGGAAGCGGGCCAACGAGGTGGACCCGGTCCGCCTGCGCCCGACCCCGCACGAGTTCGCGATGTACTTCGACTGCTGAAGCTGATCAAGCCGCTGACCTGCGGGGCAAGCTAGGCGATCACCTCCCTAGTCCGCAGGTAGTCCGCACGGGCCACCAGGACCGCATCCACCGCGGTCCTGGTGGCCTCGTCGGTGTCGGGCCACAGGTGGCTATACGTGTCGAGCGTCGTCGTCGCTGAGGCGTGCCGGAGCCGCGCCTGGACGACCTTGACGTTCGCGCCGGAGGCGATCAGCAGCGACGCGAAGTAGTGCCGGCAGTCCTGGAACCGGAAGCCCTCCGGCAGGCCGTCAACCTGCTGCCGGGCGGAGCGGACCGCGCGTTCCAGCGCCCACGGGCCGAGCTGGGCCCCGTCGTCGCCGGTCAGGATCGTCTCGGCCCGCCACTGCGCGACGTGCGCCGACAGCTCCTCGGTGAGACTGCGCGGCACGGGGATCGGAGTCTTGGAGGTCTCCGTCTTCAGCGGCAGTGCCGGGTATTGGACGGCCGGCGAGATGACGCCACGCAAGAAGTCGACATCCGACACCCGCAGCCCGCACGCCTCAGCGGTACGCAGCCCGGCGAACGCACCCAGCAGGATCGCCGCCCGGATCCGGGCCGGCATGGCGTCGTGCAACGCCCAGATCTGCCCGGTGGTGGCCACGTACGGCCGCTGCTTGGCCCGACCCGGTGACGTGCGCCGGGAACACGGCGACCGGGGCACGATCTTGTCGTGCACGGCGTCGGAGTAGATTTGCGCCAACCGGTTGTGCAGGGCATAGACGTACGAGACCGACAGCCCGGACGCGCGCAGCTTGGTGGTCCACGCCTTGACCTGGGACGGTCGGACAGCACCCAGGCGCATCTTGCCGAACTCGGCGACGATCTGCGCCACGTGAACCCTGGCCTGACGGACGGTCGACGCGCGGCGGGTGCCATAGCCGTCCAGCCACGTCACGCACCACTCGGCCACGGTCGTCTTGGCCGTCTTCGGGTCAACGTGGGTGCCGGTGACCAGTGCGGCGGTCTGCTCGTCGAGCCAGTTCTGAGCGTCGACCTTCCGGACGAAGTGCCTCGCGTGTTCCTTGCCGGCCTCGTCGCGGTACCGGGCGCGGTACTTCCCGTCAGGGCGCTTCTTGATGCTGGCCATCGGCCGCTGCCTCTCGGGCTTCCGCGAGTGCCCTGAGCGCTCGGTCGTACTCAGCAAGGGTCACCGCGATCTGGTTACGCGCATGCCGCACTTCGGCCACCTGCCTGTGAAGCGCTTCCCGTTCGGCATCAACCCGTCGAAGCATGTCGACGAGCCGGTATTCCTGGTCCGCCATCGTTGTCAGCCTTGCCCGCAGTTCCTCGTATTCCTGCTCGCTGACCTGCGCCGATCGTCCGCCGTACTGCGTGAGGCTGAGGTCTAGCAGGTCGGTAAGCGCGGCCACCTCGTTGAGCCGAATCGGCCGCTTCCCCTGCTCCAGACGGGCCATCGCGGTGGAGCTCAGGTCGATGCCCGATGCATCGCGCAGGTAGGTACGCAGCCGCTCTTGGGTCCACCCGCGCACCTCTCGGGCCTTGCGCACCTGAGCGCCGAAGGTTTCCTCGGCCGATCGTTCTTGCGTCACGCGAATAACGCTAGTTGCGTTGGGCGCTTGCGGTCAAGCCCGGAACGTGTCTAGTCTCGGCGCACCGCGCAGCTACCGAGTTGCGCAAGGCGCATGGAGTGTCCGACGTGGAGAAGTACCTCACCACCGAAGAGGTCGCCCAGATCGCCCGCACGGTGCCCAGCACGGTCCGCTACTGGCGGCACCGGGGCACCGGGCCGAGGGGGATCAAGCGCGGGAAGCGCGTGCTCTACGCCGAGAGCGCCGTCGCCGCGTGGCTGGCCGGCAAGGACGACCAGGCCCAGGCCAAGGCCTGACGTGAACCGGCGCATCCTGACCGGGTGCCGGCGGTACGGCGGATGCCGGCCCGACGCCCGCTGCCCCGAACACCGGGTCGACGTCGACCCCACCCGACTCCGCGACCTGCTCGCCCACGTTGAGAGGGACACCCTGTCCCCATCAAACGGGGGCGCGCGGTGACCGACGCCGGACGCCGGGCCGCCCTGCGGTACGCCGCCGCCGGCTGGCCCGTCTTCCCCACCCACTGGACCACCGACACCGGCTGCTCGTGCGGAGACACCGACTGCGGCAGCGCCGGGAAGCACCCGCTCACCCGGCGCGGCCTGCACGACGCCACCACCGACCCCGACACCATCACCACCTGGTGGACGCGGTGGCCGGACGCGAACGTGGCCATCGCCACCGGGCACCCCGGGCCGGACGTGCTCGACGTCGACGTCAAGAACGGGGCGCCCGGGGCGGCCAGCCTCGCCCGGCTACGGGCCGCCGGCCTGCTCGCCGGAGCGCACGCCATCGTCACCACCTGGTCGGGCGGGTGGCACCTCTACTACCTCGGCAGCGAGCAGGGCAACGGCAGCATCGTCCGGCACGGCGTCGACTTCCGGTCGCGCGGCGGGTACGTGCTCGCCCCGCCCAGCACCATCCACGGGAAGGCGTACGTGCTCGGCGACCGGCGGTCGCAGTACACCGACGGGGTGACCCGGGTCGACTTCGCCCGGATCCGCCGGGCGCTCGACCCGCCGGCCCCGCCCCGCCAGTACCAGCCCAGTTCCGGGCGGCCCGCCAACCACGACGGGCTGATCCGGCACGTCGCCAGCCAGGGCGAGGGCAACCGCAACGGGGCCCTGTTCTGGGCCGCGTGCCGGGCCGCCGCCGGTGGTGCCGACGACGCCGTGTTCGCCGAGCTGCACGCCGCCGCCCTGTCCATCGGGCTGACCGAGCGGGCCGCCGCCGCCACCATCGCCTCAGCACGACGCAGAAACGGAGTACGCGCGTGACCGTCGCCCCGCCGTTCACGCTGGCCGACCTCGACCAGCCGCCCGCGCCCGCGCCGGTGGTCACAGCGGTTGAGCCGGCCGGCTACGACGACCGGGACGACTTCTGGCAGGCCCGGCGCGCTCTCGCCGCCGTCCGCTCCATGGCCCGTGACCGGATGGTCAGCCCTTGGGCCACCCTCGGCGGGGTGCTGGCCGTTGTGTGCAGCCGCACCGGCCCCCACGTCGTGCTGCCGCCCATCGTCGGCAGCATCGCCAGCCTCAACACGTTCTGGGCCATGGTCGGGGCGTCCGGCGGCGGGAAGGACGCCGCCACCGCGGTTGCCCGGGAGCTGCTGTGGCTCGACGACTTCGTACCCACCCACGAGGTCGGCACCGGGCAGGGCATCGACTCCACGTACACCGTCCAGACAAAGGACGGTCCTGCCCAGTTCTGCGACGCCGCCCTGTTCACCGTCTCTGAGATCGACACCCTCGCCGGGCACTCGAAGATGTCTGGGTCAACGGTCATGGCCACGCTGCGGAAGGTGTACAGCGGGTCCGCCCTGGGCGCCCGGTACGCCGACAAGGAGAAGCGGCGGCCGGTGAAGGCGCACCACTACCGGGCCGCCCTGATCGCCGGAGTCCAGCCGGCCCGGTCGGCGACGCTGCTCGGCGACGCCGACGGCGGCACCCCGCAACGCTGGCTGTGGATGCCCACCGACGACCCCGGGGCCGCCACCTGGTCCGAACGGGCCGCCGAGTTCCACATGCCGGCCCCCGTCGGCGGGCTGTGGGGCCGCTACCCCAACCTCGCCTCGGCCGGTGAACTCACCGACAAGGACGTCGAGGACGGGCTGTGCATCACCCCGAAGCCCCGCGTCGAGATCAAGGTGTGCGACACCGCCCGTGAGGCGGTGGTCGCCAACCGCCGGGCCCGGCTCGCCGCCGGCCTGCTCGCCCAGGCCGACGACCTCAGCGGCCACGCCCTGCTCACGCGGTTGAAGGTGGCCGCCCTGCTCGCCCTGTTCGACGACGGGCGGCCGGAGATCACCGAAGAGGACTGGCAGCTCTCCGAGGTCGTCATGGCCGTGTCCGACCGGACCCGCGCGGTGTGCGCCGCCGCGCTGGCCGACAGCGCCCGCCGGGCGAACGTGGCCCGCGCCGTCCAGGCCGTCGAGCGCGACGAGATCGCCGCCAACCACACCGAGCAGCGGGTAGCCGCCGCCCTCGCCAGGAAGCTGCGCCGGGAACCCGGGTGGATCGGCCGAAAAGACCTCCGCTGCTCGCTGCGCTCACCAGACCGCGCACACTTCGACGCCGCGATCGAACGCCTGGTCGGTGCCGGCCAGGTGGAAGTCGAAGCGGTCGACACCGACTCGCAGGGCCGCCGGGTCGACGGCGCTCGATACCGGGCGACCGGTGGTGGCTCCCGATGAGCAGCGGGTACGGACCGGGCAGGTGGGGTGGACGGGGTGGACATGTCCACCCCACTACCCCGGACGTCCACCCCACGGAGGGCTACCGGACGCCACCGGAAGCACCCACTGAACAGGGAATAAAGATTTTCATCGATTCAGAGTGTCAACCCCCGGGTGAAACCAAGCCGCACGGTGGGGTGGACATGTCCACCCCGTCCACCCCACCGCCACTGCTCGATGCCGAGATCGCCGCGCGTATCGCCGCCCAGGTCGCCGCCGCGCTTGCTCGCCGCGCCCGCCGCCGCCAAGACCGCGACAGCCTCGCCGCCCGCCGCGACGCGGGCCTCACCGCCCGCCACGCCCGGAAGCTCGACCGGAAGGACCGACCGTGATCCGTCACCACCCGTCCGCCGCTGCCCTCGTGCTGCACGTCGTCGGCGAAGTCGCCTCGTGGGAGGCCCGCCAGGTGCTCGACGACACCGCCTGGGACGCCGCCCACGAACTCGACCCCTACCGCACCACCCCCGACAACCGGCCCGACGCCGAACAGGAGCCCCACCGATGAACCGCGCCCTGGTCCTGGAACACCTCATGCTGCACCGCCGCTACGGGGAACTGGTCGCCCAGCTCCGGGCTGCCACCCCGGTACACGTCGTCGACCAGCTCGACGCCGCCACCGACCACGCCCACCAGTTCATGACCACGGCCGCACACGCCGCACTCGGCGAGAGCAACGCCCGCACCACCGACGCCGCTGGCGTGCCCGGATGGCTGCGGCTGCCCCTGCTCGACACCCTCACCACCTGGTTCGCCGATCAGGCGGCAACGTGCCGACACCAGCCCCACCCCGACCGGCCGGAACCCGTCATCGCCGCCGCCTGGAAGCCGGGCCTGGTCGTGTGCACCCGGTGTGCCCCGATGACCGGCCTGCCCCGGAACAGCGACCGGGACCGCACCTGCGACCGGTGCGGCCGGGTATGCGCCGGGGTCGAACACGGGGACGGCATCTACCCCGGCATGGTCCAGGTGGGCGCCCTGGTCTACCAGTACGGCGTGTGCGGCCAGTGCCGCCCGGACGGCGAATGAGCCGATCGTGGGCCAAGGGCAGCACCAGGGCGTGGCGGCGGACCCGCGCCCTGGTGCTACTCCGCGACGCCGGCCGAGGATGCAGGGCCCACGCCGACGGGTGGTGTGCGCGGGTGCCCGGCCAGCACCGGTGCGCCGACGTCGGTGAGGTCGCACACCACACCCTCGGGCGTAGCGTCACCGGAGACGACCCCCGCTACATCGTCGCCTCGTGTTCGGCCTGCAACCTCCACATCGGTGAACCGGGCCGGGCCGCCGACCCACCCAACCGGCCGGTGACCGCGTGGTGAGCAACGCTGTGACCTGCGGTTTTCCCCACGGGCGACCCCGGGGGACACCCCGCCCTGTCCTTTTTCTCTCTCCCCGACGTCGACCAGGAGGCCCTGGCCATGGCTCAAGGACCGCTGACCCGGGCGGTGGCGGCTGCCCTGAAGGACGCCCCGCTGCTGCCGCAGGACGCGGCGGGGAAGGCGCTGGTGCGCCGGTACGCGGCGGCGATCGACGCCGATCCGACGCCGGAGCTGCTCGCCGACCTGGGTCCGAAGTTGCTGGCCGCGTTGACCGCGCTGGGCCTGACGCCGGCCGGCCGTGGCGCGAAGGGAGGTGCCCCGGGTGGGGTTGTCGCTGGCAAGCTCGACGAGCTCCGTGCTCGACGTGAGCAGCGTGCTGGGTCGAACTGAGCCGCGCCTGTGGACGCCGCCGTTGCGGCCGTTGACGCCGGAGACGTCGGTGGGGTTCGAGCAGGTCGAGTTCGCCCGGGACGTGGTCCGGATGCCGTTGGACCCGTGGCAGGAGTGGCTGGTGGTCCACGCCGGTGAGTTGTTGCCGGACGGCCGGCCGCGGTTCCGGGTGGTGCTGGTGCTGGTGTCCCGGCAGAACGGGAAGACGACGGTGCCGAAGCTGCTGACGCTGCACTGGATGTACGTGGACCGGTGGCCGATGACCCTGGGGGTGTCGTCGAAGCTGGAGTACGCGCGGGAGGTGTGGCTGGCGTCGATCGATCTGGCGAAGGCGTCGCCGGAGTTGGCGCCGGAGATCCTGAACGTGCGGACCGCGAACGGGCAGGAAGAGTTCGCGATCTCGGGTGGGGCGCGGGCGAAGATCGCGGCGGCGAACGGCGACGCGGGCCGGTCGCTGTCGATCGACCGGCTGTACGTCGATGAGCTGCGCCAGCACCACACGTACACGGCGTGGGCGGCAGCGGAGTCGACGATGAACGCCCGCCCGCACGCGCAGGCGTGGCTGTTGTCGAACGCCGGGTCGGATGCGTCGGTGGTGCTCAACGACCTGCGGGAGGCCGCCCTGGCGGGGGTTGACGACCGGCTCGGCCTGTTCGAGTGGTCGGCCGATGACGACGCCGACCCGCTCGACCTGGACGCCCTGGCGCAGGCGAACCCGAACCTGGGCCGCCGGTTGAGCGCGGACACCCTGCTGGCTGCCGCGCGGCGGGCGGTGGAGCTGGGCGGGGAGGCGCTGACCACCTTCAAGACGGAGAACATGTGCATCCGGGTGAAGGTGCTCAACCCGGCGATCGACCCCGGGGACTGGCGGGACTGCTGCGACCCGGCGCCGGTGGAAACCGAGCAGCGGCTACGCCTGGCCGGCTGCGTGGACCTGTCGCCGGACGGGCTGCACGCCACCCTTGCGGTCGCGGTGATCCTCGAGGACGGACGCGCCCGGGTGGAGGCGGTGCACGAGTGGACCGGCCCGGACGCGGCCACCCAGTTGGAGCGGGAACTGCCGGCCTGGGCGCAGCGGGTCCGCCCGGCGGTGCTCGGCTGGTATCCGGGCGGGCCGGCGGCGGCCGTGGCGGCGAAGCTGGTCGACCGGCGCAAGGAGGGTGTGCGGGGGTGGCCGCCGCGCGGGGTGCGGGTGGCGGAGATCCGCGGCGAGACGACGGCGGTGTGCATGGGCTTCGCCAAGGAGGTGAAGGCCCGCACGGTGGCGCACTCCGGTCAGGCGATGCCCGGCGCGCAGGTAGCGAAGGCGGAGCGGTTGCGCCGCGGTGACGGGTGGGTGTTCACCCGGGCCGGCGGCCAGGTCGACGCCGTGTACGCCATGGCGGGCGCTGTGCACCTGGCGCGGACGATGCCGAGGTTGCGGCAGGTGTCGCGACGGACCCGGGGAGCCTGATACACGAACCTAAGTTCCGGTATTGGGATTCGCGTATTACACTTCCGCCGTGGGGTGGCTGGGGGCGGTGGGGCAGCAGGTGCGGAATCTGCTGTCCCTGCCCCGGCCTTTGCCCCTGGACGAGGTGCGGCACGTCGAGTTCGACTCGCCGCCGCGCCCGATCGACCGGCTGTTCCTGGAGATGGCCGCCGCCGGCCCGGCGCGGGTGACCCGGGACGAGGCGCTGAGCGTCGCGGCCGTGCAGAAGGGACGCAACAGCCTGTGCAGCATCGCCACGCTGCCTCTGGTGCTGTACAAGGGCCTGGAGATCGTGCGGCTGACGTGGCTGGAGCAGATCGACCCGGACGTGCCGAACGTCGTGACCCTCGCTCAGACGATCGAGGATCTCGCGTTCGAGGGCATTTCGTGGTGGCTGATCACCGCGCAGGACTCGGACGGCTACCCGATGGCGGCCCGGCACCTGGACGTCGGCGCGGTGAGCCTCGACCCGCCGAAGGGCGACTTCAACCCGTTTCCGTCGGGGCGTGACGGCCGGGGCGTGCCGGTCGTGTGGGTGCACGGCCAGCCCGTCACGGCCGACCGGTTGATCCGATTCGACTCCCCGAACCCGGGCCTGTTGCGGGCCAACGCCCGGTCGATCCGGCGGGCGCTGCTGCTCGACCGGCTCGCCGCCACGTACGCCGACAACCCGCGCCCCACCGACTACTTCACCGATCGGGACGACCCGACCGTCGACCCGATGAACGATGACGAGGTCGACGCGTTCCTGGCCGACTGGGCCGCCCAGCGGAAGCGCCGCGCGACCGGGTGGATCCCCGGTGCCGTGCAACGGGTCGACGTCTCATCGCCGTCGCCGGCTGAGCTGCAACTGGTCGAGCTGCAACGGCAGGTGACGTTGGAGATCGCCAACGGGTTGGGCGTCGACCCCGAGGACCTGGGCGTGTCGACGACCAGCCGTACGTACTTCAACGCCGCTGACCGGCGCATGTCGAAGATCAACGAGCACTTCGCCCCGTACATGGAGGCGATCACGCAGCGGCTGTCGATGGGCGACGTGACCCGGCGCGGCTACCGGGTGGCGTTCGACCTGTCGAACTACCTGAAGCCGGACCCGGGCGCGCAGGTGGCCTACTGGAAGGGCCTGAAGGACATGGGTGCGATGGACGCTGACGAGATCCGGTCGGCGGCCGGCCTGTCCGGCCCGGCCCCGAAGTCGAAGCCGAAACCGGTGCCGGCCCCGGCCGAGGGCGAGCCGGCGCAGGACGCGGAGCCGGGGCAGGTCGACGCCGACGACCCGGCCACCCTGACGTTCGACGGCCCGTCGACTCTGACCCTCGACGCCGAGGTGCTCGGCTTCCGGGTCGACACCGAGCGGCGCACCATCGAGGGCCTGGCCCTGCCGTACGGGAAGACGGCCAGCAAGTACGGGACGAAGTTCCTGTTCGAGCCCGGGTCGCTGCGCTGGTCGGACCCGACCCGGGTGAAGCTGCTGCGGGACCACGACTACCGCCAGCCCCTCGGCCGGGCGGTGGAGCTGACCGACACCCCGCGTGGCCTGAAGGTGAAGTTCACCGTGGCGCCCGGGGCGGCCGGTGACGAGGCCCTGGCCCTGGCCGACCACGGCACCCTCGACGGCCTCAGCGTCGGCGTGGACTTCGACCTGGCGGCCGACACCGTGCCGGACCCGGACCAGAAGGGCACGGTGCGGGTGCGCCGGGCCGACCTGCGGGAGACCAGCCTCACGGCGGTCCCCGCGTTCGACGACGCCCGCGTCAGCAAGGTGCGGGCACAGCGTGAAGACGGAGGTTCCGGGATGCCGGACGAGCAGGAGTCCCCCGAGACTCAGACCACGCCGCCGGCCACCGGTGGCATCAACCTCGACCAGGGGCAGTTGACGGCGCTGCTGACCCGCCCCGGCGCGATCCAGGCGCTCGTACAGGCCCAGCAGCCGCAGCAGCCGGAGCGGCCAGCCGCCCCGCAGGGTGGGCTGGTGCTCTCCGCCGAGCAGGTCGACGGCCTGATCCGCGGCGGGCAACTCGGCGCGCTGCTGGGCGTTCCGCAGCTCACCCCGGCGCCCCGGCCGGAGGCGGAGCGGCGGCCCACCGTCGACCCGACCCGGCGCACCATCACCGCGAGCGTGGAAGACCCGCTGCCGTACCGGTTCGACCGGCAGGGCAACCTGACCCGGGGAACCCACGACTTCAGCTCCGACCTGATCGCCGGCAGCAAGGGCGACGGCGTCGCGCTGGAGCGGGCCCAGGCGTTCATGCGCGACCAGTTCGACGCGGCGATGCGTCGGGTGCAGTTCGACACCGACCGGGCCGACGTGGCCCCGCTCAACCCGACGCGGAACAGGCCGGACCTGTACGTCGACCAGCGGGAGTTCCGTTCCCCGATCTGGGAGGCCATCAACAAGGGCACCCTGTCGGACTCGACGCCGTTCGTCCTGCCGAAGTTCAACACCGCCTCCGGCCTGGTCAGCACCCACACCGAGGGCACGGAGCCGACCGCCGGCACGTACACCGCGACGTCGCAGACCATCACCCCGGTCCCGGTGTCGGGCATCGTGAACATCACCCGGGAGGCGTGGGACCAGGGCGGCAACCCGCAGCTGTCGGGCATCATCTGGCGGCAGATGGTCCGCGCGTGGTTCGAGGCCCTCGAAGCCGCCGCCGTGGCGGTGCTCGACGCGGCCACCCCCACCCCGATCACGATCACCGCCGGGGCCGTCAACGGCGCGCTCGACCAGGCGCTCACCTCCGCGTTCGCGTCGCTCCAGTTCGTCCGCGGCGGTTTCTCGATGACCGACATGTTCACGCAGGTGGACCTGTACAAGGCCCTGGTGGCGGCGGTCGACGACGACGGACGTCGGCTGTTCCCGGCGCTGGGCCCGGCCAACGCCAACGGCACCGCCCGGTCCCGGTGGGCGGCGCTGGACATCAACGGCGTGACCGCGCTGCCCGCGTGGGCCCTGGCCGCCAGCGGCACCGTCGCCGCCAGCTCGTACCTGTTCGACCGGGAGTCGGTGCACGGCTGGGCGACCGCCCCGCAGCGTTTGCAGTTCGAGTACCGCGTCGCCTACGTCGACCTGGCGATCTGGGGCTACCGGGCGGCGGCCATCACCGACCTGTCCGGGGTTCGCGAGGTCATCTACGACCCGACGGCCTGACCCGGCCGGCACTGATCGACACGAGGACCAGGAGGCGCAGACGATGGCGCAGGCAGGATCGCGGGCGGCCGGGGCGCAGAGCACCCCGCCGGCCGACCAGACGAGCACCGACCCGACTCCGGCCGGCGGCGGCCGGGTGGCGGAGCTGGAGGCCGAGGTGACCCGGCTGCGGGCCGAGGTGGCCCGGCTGACCGAGCAGGCCGGCGGACGGCCGGCGGGCCCGGCCCGGCCGGTGGAACCGTCGTTCGTGTTCTCCGAGGGGCAGCGGCAGGAGCTGGAGGCGACCGGCCGGACCGTCAGCCCGTTCACCGGTGCGCGTCAGGTCGGCACGGGCCGGCCCGGCGACCGGCCCCGCGAGGCCACGCCGGACGAGTTCTCGAAGGCCAAGCCGGCCGAGAAGCCGGCCGCCGGCCGGAAGCGCTGAGGGAGCGGCCGTGCCCTGGGCACCTGACTACCTGTCCGCCGAGGACGCGGCGGAGTACATCCGCATGTCGTCGACGTCGTCCACGCCGGACGAGGCGGACCTGGAGACCTGGTGCACGGCCGCGTCCCGCGCGATCGACAAGAAGACGAACCGGCAGTTCGGCCAGGTCGACACGGCGACCGCGCGGACGTACCGGCGGCCGGCAGCGTTCGACGTGGTGTCGGGGCTGTGGCTGCTGGAGGTCGACGACGTCCAGGACCCGACCGGCCTGACCGTCGGCGGGGTGCCGCTGGCCACCAGCGGGGCGGTGCTGCTGCCCGACGAGGCGCCGGAGCGTGGCCGGCCGTACGAGCGGATCGGCTTCCCGGACTGGCCGGATAGCCCGGTGGTCGTGTCGGCCCGGTGGGGCTGGTCGGCCGTGCCGGCCGGGGTGGTCGGCGCGGCCAAGTTGCAGGTGTCGCGGTGGTCGGCTCGGCGGGACTCCCCGTACGGGGTGGCCGGGTCGCCGTCCGACGGCAGCGAGTTGCGGCTGCTGGCCCGCCTCGATCCGGACGTGGCGACGACCCTGGCGGGGCTGTCCCGCCGGCGAAGGGTGGGCTGATGAACCTGGACGCGGTCGCGGAAGAGCTGCGGGCGGCGCTCGGCACGATCGAGGGCCTGAACGTGGCGGACTGGGGTGTGCAGCGGGTTCATCCGCCGGCCGCCCTGGTGCCGCTGCCCGAGGCCATCACGTTCGACGCGACGTACGGGCGGGGGTCGGACCGGATCGAGGACTGGCCGGTGCTGGTGCTGGTGGCCCGGCCGACGTCGCCGGAGGCGCGGCGGGAGATCGCCGAGTACGCCGACGGGTCCGGGCCGAAGAGCGTCAAGGCAGCGTTCGAGGCGTACGTCTTCACGACCTGCTCGGCGCGGGTCACGTCGGCCGATTTCGACGTCGTCAGCTACGCGGGCAACGAGTACCTGGCGGCCATGTTCCACCTCGACATCACGGGACAGGGGGCCTGAATGGGCTGGCAGCACGGCAGATTCACGGAGATCGAGGTCGCCGGGGACGACATCAGCACCTGGACGAACACCAGCGAGATGACCCGGGGCGCGGCCTCGCACAACGTGACCTCCTACGGCAAGAACGCCGAGGTGCACACCGGTGGCCTGCTGAGCGGGCAGTTCACCTGCGGCGGCGTGTACGAGAACACGGCGGTGACCGGCCCGCACGCGGTGTTGAACCCGCTGGTCGGGCAGGTGGTGGAGATCATCCGCCGGCCGGAGGGCAGCGGCACGGGCAAGCCCGAGCAGACCTTCCAGGCCCTGTGCACGCAGTACGTGGAAACCAGTCCGGTCGCCGACAACGTCACCTGGTCGGCGCAGTTCACCATCAGCGGCGACGTCGCCGAGACGACCCAGACGTAAGGAGAGACGACGGTGGCTGTCGACAAGGCCGCGCTGTTCCGGCCGCGTTGCCCCGAGGAAGACGTGGAGCTGCCCGGGGTGGGCACGGTGCGGGTGCGGGGGCTGACCCGTGGGCAGATCGTGGAGATCAGCAAGGGCATGAACGAGGGCCGGGACATGGAGCCGCGGTCGCTGTCCTGGGCGCTGGTCGACCCGGAGCTGACCGAGGACGAGGCCCGGGAGTTGATTCAGGTCGCGCCGTTCGGGGAGATCGAGGCGATCTCGAACACGATCAACCGGCTGTCGGGGATCGCCGGCCGCGCCGACAAGGAGGCGTACAAAAGCCTTCCAGGCTGATCCGGGGCTGGAGTTCGACCACTTCCTGGCCGAGCGGCTGGGGATGACCGTGGCCCGGATGCGCGCCGAGGTGTCCGGCGATGAGTACACGCACTGGTGGATCTACTACGCGCGCAAGGCGCAGCGGCAGGAGCTGGCCGCGTTGATGGCGGGGAGGTGAGCGGGGCGTGGTGTTCGAGCCGATCCGGATCGAGGGCCTGGCGGCGTTCAACCGGTCGCTGCGCAAGCTCGACGCGGAGCTGCCGAAGGGGCTGCGGCTGGCGCACAACACGGCGGCGCAGATCGTGGTGGACACCGCCCGGCCGATGATCCCGCGCCGGACCGGCCGGGCACAGGCGTCGGTCAAGGCCCGGTCGACGCGGACCGCATCGCGGGTGTCCGCCGGATCGAACCGGGCCCCGTACATGCCGTGGCTGGACTACGGCGGTGAGGGCCGGATCAAGGGCCGGCCGGCGCCGCGCGAGTTCCGGAAGGGCGGCCGGTACGTGTACCCGGCGTTCCACGCCAAGCGGGACGAGTTCGCGCGGGTGTTGGAGCGGTCGCTGCTCGGCGCGGTGGCGGCGGCCGGTCTGGACGCCGACTGATGGCCGGCAACGCAGTCACGCTCACCTTCGCCGGTGACGCGAGCGCGCTGGAGAAGGCCAGCCAGCGGGCGCAGCAGGCCACCACCGGCGTCGGGGACGCGGCAGCCAGGGCCGGCGCGGACATCACCAAGGCCGGCGGCGCGGCCCGCGACTACACCGACCGGATGAGCCGGCTCGGGTCGGCCGCCACCGGCATGTCCACCGCCATCGGCGACGCCGGGGGCACCGTGTCGGCGCTGGCGGCTCTCCAGAACCGGGGCGCGGACCGGGCGCAGGCGCAGGCCCGCGCCCTGGCCGACGTCGAGCAGGCCGGCCTGGACGCCGAGCAGGCCCTGGGCGACCTCCGTCAGGCGCAGCTCGACCTCAACCAGGCCCAGCTCGACGCGAAGCAAGCCGGCCTCGACGCGGAGCAGGCGCTGATCGACCAGAAGCAGGCAGGCCTGGACGCTGCCGCCGCTCAGGAGGCGTACAACGACGCCGTCAAGAAGCACGGGAAGGACTCCGACGAGGCGAAGCAGGCCGCCCTGGACCTGTCGCAGGCCCAACAGGATCTGAAGCAAGCCGGCCTCGACGCAGAGCAGGCGCAGGCCGATCTGTCGCAGGCCAACGAGGACGCCGCGCAGGCCGGCCGGGACATGGCACAGGCCAACCGGGACGCCAAGGACGCGCAGCTCAACCTGAACGACGCGCAGAAGGCCGCCGACCCGTCGACCCTGACCCGGTGGGGCAGCGAGATCGAGTTGGTGTCCACGGCGGCGATGGGCCTGGTCGGCACCGTCAACCTCCTGGCGATGGCCAACCAGGCCGTCAGCATCTCGGCGATGCGGGCTGCGGCGGCGACGACCGCCAGCCGGATCGCCGCCGTGGCCGGGGCGGTGGCCACCGGCGTCGCGACGGCCGCGCAGTGGGCGTGGAACCTCGCGATGAGCGCCAACCCGATCGGCCTGATCGTGCTGGCGATCGGCGCCCTGGTCGGAGCGATCGTGTGGGTCGCGACGAAAACGACCTGGTTCCAGGATTCATGGCGGTGGATCTGGTCCAAGATCGGCGAGCCGGTGAAGGCCGCGTGGGACTGGATCAAGCGCGTCGGCGGCACCGCGCTCGACTACTACCTGTCGATGCCGGGCCGGATCTGGGGTGCCTTCAAGAAGATCGGCGGGTACGTGTCCGCACCGTTCCGTGCCGGGTTCAACGCCGTCTCGACCGCGTGGAACAACACGGTCGGTCGCCTGTCGTGGACGGTGCCCGGCTGGGTGCCGTTCCTCTCCGGCAAGACGGTCAGCGCCCCGCAACTGCCCACCTTCCACTCCGGCGGCACGATACCCGGCCGCCCCGGCGAGAACGTCCTGGCCGTCCTTCAAGCTGGTGAGCGGGTGTCGTCGCCGTCCGCGTCCCGGGGCGACGGTGTGGTGGTGCTGCGGGTCGACGCCAACGACCGGCGCGTCGGCGCGCTGCTGGTCGAGCTGCTGCGCCCGGAGATTGGGCGCATGGGCGGCGACGTCCAGCGCGTGTTGGGGCCCCGGAATGCGTAACGACCTGCGGGCCGAGCTGTATCTCGGCGGGACGCTGGGCTGGGTGGACGTCACCGAGGACGTCCGCCAGGCCGTCGCGGACTCCGGCGGCGGCATCACGATCACCCGGCCGGAGGGCGACCCCGGCACGATGGACCTGGTCTTCACCAACGACGGCCGGTACTCCCCGCGCAACCCGCGCTCCCCGTACTACGGCGTCTTGGGCCGCAACACCCCGGTCCGGATCGGCCTGGTCGAGCTGGCCGACCAGTTCGACCGCACCGTGGTCAGCGGGTGGGGTCCGGGTTGGTCGTGGTTCGGCGCCGGGAGCCCGGTCGTCGGCACGGACATGCCGGTGACCGGCGGGACCGGCATCCACCGTGTGCCCTTCGTCGCCGGGTTCCGGGCCACCTACTACACCGCGCGACGGTGGCGGGATGCCGAGCTGCGGGTCACGGTCAGCAGCCCGATCGCCGACGTCACCGGCGGCAACATCGAGCCGGCCAACCTGCTGTTGCGCGGGCAGGACATCAACACCTACTACATGGCCCGGTTGGAGGTGTCGACGGCCGAGGTGGTGACCCTGACGCTGCACGGCCCGGCCGGGCAGATCGCCGGCCCGGTCACCGTGCCGGGGCTGCGGTGGACTGGCCAGCCGCTGCGGGTCGCCGCCAGCGTGGTGGCCGACCGGTTGGCCATGTCCGTCTGGGACCCGGCCGCCGGCGGGGAGCCACGCGACTGGCAGATCACCGCGGTGGACGGCCGGCTGGCCGCCGCCGGCTGGGTCGGCATCCGGTCCGGCGTCGGCGCCGGCAACTCCAACAGCAAGCCGATCGAGTTCCGCTACGACGACCTGGAGGTCATCGACCGGCGTGCCCTGATGGAGGTGTCGGCGTGGCCGCCCCGGTGGACGCCGGAGGCCAACGGCACCGACCGGGGCGACACCTGGGTGGAGGTGCAGGCCGCCGGCATCCTGGAGCGCCTGGGCCAGGGCACCAAGGCGCTGACCTCGCCGATGTACCAGACCCTGATCGCCCGCGACCCCGCCGGCTACCTGCCCCTCGAAGACGGTGAGAAGACCCGCAACCCGTCCAACGTCGCCCGGGACGCCGTCCGCGCGTCCGCGACGGCGGTGGCGTTCGCCGATCGGGAGTGCCCTCCGGGCGCCAGCTCGTGCGCGCGGCTGACCGGCAGCTCGTCACGGCTCACGATCGGCGTCGCCGGCCGCAGCAGTTCTCACTGGTCGGTGTTCGTGATGTTCCGGCTCCAGTCGCTGCCCGCCGCCGGCCAGGACTGGCCGTTCATGTCCCTGCGGATGGCCGGCAGCAACGTCGACCGGTGGGAGCTTCAGCTCGGTCAGAACGGGTTGCGGTGGGCGGCGTACAACTCGGCCGGCACCGAGTTGTCGAGCCGGGTGAGCCTCTACGGCGCAGGCGTCGACCCCCTCGGCTGGGTGGCCATCTGCCTCCAGGTCCAGCAGGTCGGCACGCTCACCACCTGGGGATGGGTGCACCACCAGGTCGGGTCGGACGTCTGGTACACCGGCAACGGCTGGGCCGGCGACTCGTTCGCTGGCACCGTCGGGCAGATGATCTGGGGCGAGGTGGCCGCTGGCAGCCAGTTCTCCGGCGCCCGGTTGTCGCACTGGGCCGTCGACACGCGGCCCATCCCCCTCGACTCGTGGCAGTACCGCGACGCCAGCAGCGGGTTCGCGGGCGAGCTGGCCACCGACCGGATCGCCCGGCTGTCGGCCGAGGTCGGCGTACCCATGCTGATTACCCGGGGTCCGGACCCGTCGTGCCCGATGGGCGCGCAGGGGCCCTCGGACTACCTCTCGCTGATCCGGGAGTGTGCCGAGGCCGATGGCGGCATCCTCGGCGAGGCCCGCGAGCAGCAGGCCCTGACGTACCGGGCGCTGAGCAGCCTCTACAACCAGCCGCCCCTGGCCATCGACTACGCCAGGCTGGCCCCGCCGCTCGAACCGACGGACGACGTCGACCACGTCCGCAACGACGTCACCGTTGAGCGGACTGGCGGCGGCCGGCAGCGGTACGTGATGCCCACCGGCCCGCTGTCCGTCCAGCGACCGCCGGACGGGGTTGGTACCTACACCACGTCGTACACGCTCAACCTGGCGTCGGACGAGCAGGTCGCCGACCATGCCCGGTGGCGGTTGCACCTGGGCACGTGGGATGAGGCCCGGTACCCGCGTGCCCGCGTCGAGCTGGGCGACCCGGCGTGGTCGACCGATCCGCTGCTGGCTTCCGAGGTCGTCGCCCTGGACGCCGGCCGGGTTCTCGCCCTGGGTGGGCTGCCCGCGTGGCTGCCGCCGGGTCCGACGTCGCAGATGGTCCGGGCCACCGTCGAGCGCATCGACCAGCACACCCGCACCCTGGACTGGACGCTCACGCCGGCGGGACCGTACACGGTGGCCACCGTTGGCGGGCCGCAGCGGGTGGCACCGGACGCCAGCTTCACCACCGGGTTGACGGCGAGCGGCATGTCCATGCTGGTGACCACCTCGGCGGCCGATGGCCCCTGGACGGAGGACCCGCAGGACTTCCCGCTGCCGATGCGGGTGGGCGGCGAGCAGGTGACGGCCAGCAGCATCGAACGGTCGATGGTCGACGTGTTCGGGCGCACCGTGGCGGCCGGCGGGTGGGGCAGCCCGTGGACCGTGGCGCGAGGCTCGGCGTCCAACTACTCGGTGGCCGGCGGTGTCGGGCTGATCGCCCTGCCCACGGTCAACGATGAGCACCAGGCGACGCTCGACGTGGGCGCGCAGACGCAGGACATCCGCGCCTGGGTGCTCGCCCCTGCCACCCCGGCCGGCGGACCGATCAACCTGGGGTTGCTGCTGCGCTACACGGATCAGGGCACGAACTACTGGATTGATGCCCAGGTCGCCACCGACGGGTCGATCGCGGTCCGGATCATCCGACGGGAGGCCGGCGCGGTCACCGTGCTGGGCAGCGCCACCGCCGCCGTGACGCACTCCAGCACCGTGCCCCGGGCGATCCGGGCCGAGGTCGCCGGCAACCTGATCAGGGCGCGCGTGTGGGCGTCCAACGCGGCCGAGCCGACGGCGTGGGACGTCCAGACCACCGACCCGGCGCCGCTGCCCGGGGCGACCCGGGCCGGCATCGTCGCCCGTCGGATGACCGGCAACACGAACGGCACCCTGACCGTGCAGATCGACAACGTGTCGGTCGTCAGCCCGCAGCTCGTGACCCTGTCCGCCCGGGGCGTCAACGGCGTCCAGCGCGGGTGGGGCGCGGGGACGCCGGTCACCGTGTGGACCCCGGCCGTGGTGGCCCTGTGAGCAGGAGGTAGAGCGTGGGGAACTTGTTGCCCGGCCAGGTGATTACGCCGTTCCGGTCCCGGGGTTACCAGGCCGATGTCGCGTCGGTGTCGTTCACCGCCAGCACCACCAGCAGCGTGACGGTGACCTTCCCGACGCCGTTCTCGGCTGCGCCGCGCGTGCTGTGCCAGGTGGTCAGTTCCGCAGCGTCGGCCGCCCGGTCGTCGGCGGTGGTCACCTCGGTCAGCACCACGGCGATGACGGTGCGGGTCGACCTGGTGTCGTCGGCGACGGTCACCGTGCAGCTCCACTGGCAGGCGATCGAGCCGTGACGAGAGACGGGAGAGCATGACCATGGCGTCGTGGAGGCTGGCGCGCAGCCTGGAGACCTTGACCGCCGAGATCCGGGCCCTGCACCCGGGGACCACGGTGTGGACGATCGGGGACGCCGCCCACCGGGGACGGCCCTCCGACCACAACCCCAACGGGCAGAACGTGGTGTGCGCGATCGACGTGCTCGGCGACAAGGGTCTCCGGCTCGCCGACTTTGCCGCCGACCTGGTGGCCGCGCCGCGCCACCCGGCGCTCAAGTACGTGATCTTCAACCGGCGGATCTGGAGCGTGGCCAGGGCCAGTGAGGGATGGCGGCCGTACACCGGCTCCAACCCCCACACGACGCACGTGCACATCAGCGTCGGCACCGGCCCGGACGGCAAGTCCGGCGGGCCATACGACAACACCAGCTCGTGGGGAATCGGAGGAGACATGACCGGATTGGTCAAGGGCATCCAGGAGTCGCTCAAGAGCGCGGGCTTCGACCCGGGACCGATCGACGACCGGTGGGGCCCGCGTACGCAGTCGGCGTTCACGGCCGCGATGAAGGCGGGCGGTGCGCGCGGCCCGGCGGGCCCTGCCGGTCCGGCCGGCGCCCGGGGCCCCGCCGGTCCCGCCGGTCCGCCCGGCACCCTGCCCGCCCGCCTGACCATCACCGGCGAGGTCACCGCCACCGGGGCAGCACCGTGACCGACCCGCTCGGCCCCGTGATGATCACCTCGCGGGACATCTACGACGCCCTGATCCGGCTCACCGCCTCGGTGGACCGGATCGCCAGCCAGACCGAGGGACACGGCGAGGACATCCGCGACCACGAGACCCGCTTGCGGGCCGTGGAAGAGGTCCGGCCGTCACCCCGCATCAAGGACTTGGAGGACAGGGTCCGGGCGGTGGAGGCCCGTCTGTGGCCGTTGCCGGCCGCCGCCGTCCTGCTGTCCATGACCGCCCTGGCCCTGGCCCTGCTGCCGAAGATCACGAACTGAAGGGACGCACTGTGAAGACGTACGCGAAGGCGATCACCGGCGCGGCCGTGGCGGGGCTGACCGCCCTGGGCACCGCGCTGACCGACGGGCAGGTCACCCCGGCCGAGTGGGTGGGCGTGGCCATCGCCACGCTGGGCGCGCTCGGCGCGATCTGGGCTGTGCCCAACGCGCCGGCCGAGCAGGCCCGGTGAGCAACCCTCGCCCGACGCCGCCGCCCGCGCCGAGCCCGGTCCGGACCACCAGGCCGACCGGGCCGGCCGGGCCCCGACCCCCGGCACCACCGCGGCGGTAGTGACGGCAGGAAGGGGAGCGATTCGCTCCCCTTACGGCATCCGAGCAGGTCAAGGCCAATGTGCGATGCCAGGGTGAACGATCCGTTCACCCTGGGCAGCACCCGTCAGCAGGAGTGACGGGTGACCTGCGGCAGACGCAGGTCATCAAGGGTGTCCAGACTGTGTACGCCCCGACGACCACGGTGGTGAGCACCTCGGTTGCCCTCATCAGCAGTGAGGGCAGCGGACAGTTGTTGCCGTGACGGCCACGACTGGCCCGGTAAACCACTGGTGTCACGCCAGTGGTTGCCGAGGGGGTGTCTTGTAGGCACCCCCTCGGTCACCGCTGTTACGGCAGGAACTGATCAGGTGTGGGGCAGAGCCCCACGACTGGCGTTGAGAGTGACAGGCCGTCACTCTCAACCGTGGGCACCGTGCCCACGGTTGCCAGGTCCCCCGAGGACCCCGCAAGCAGCGGCAGAGTGACGGCCTGTACCTCTGTTACGGCAGTGCAGGTCCCTTGACGTACGTGCCGCGCTGCGGGACCACGAACAGCACGCCCTGGTCGACGAGGACAGCGATGGACCGGCGCACCGTGGCCCGGGCCACCCCGTACTCCTGCACCAGGTGAGCCTCCGACGGGATCGCCCGGTTCGGCTGCCAGTCCCCGCGCCCGACCCGCGCGGCCAGGATGCCGGCCAACTGCCGGTAGGGCGGCACCGGCCCGGCGTGGTCGATGCTGCCGTCCGGGTCGAAGTCCATGCCTCCGACGCTAGAAGTCTCGGCATGAACCAACTCAACCTTCTACGTACCTAGACGTAGGTGAACCAGAATCGGTACGGTGCGGCTACGCGCTGTGCCGGACACGGTGACCCGAACCCGGGCCGGCGCGGCGCGTCCACAACCCGGAAGGTCACCCCTCATGGTCGACGAACACGGCCCGACGCCGGACGCACCGGCCGTCATGCGGACCCTCGCCCGGATCGCCGGCATCGGCCGGCACCTGCCCGACCGGCCGAGCTGGCGGTGCGCGGCGCCCGACTGCCCGGACCCGTGGCCGTGCCCGCACGCCCGGGTGAAGCTGACCGCCGACGCGTGCGGGGACCGGATCCTGTTGTCGATCACGATGGCCGAGGTGCTCAACGTCGCGGTCGCGGACCTGATCGACGTGCCGGGTGATCACGACCTGTTCCGCCGGCTGCTCGCCTGGACGCGGTGACTCCGTCAGGGTGACGGAGTCGAGCGGAGGGCCGCCGGGTGTGTGCCCGGCGGCCCTGCTCGCTACCGGGGCTGGCCCAGCTCCCGGCCGATCAGCGACACCACCGCGGCGGCCATCTCGGCCGCCGAGGACAGGTCCAGCAACAGCAGGTCGTCCGGTTCGGACGTCACCGGCTCATCCGGCTCGACCAGGTTGCTCCAGTGCGACACCGACACCATCGGCGCCCGGTACCCGGTCGACTCCAGGCGGACGACGGTCCGGCCGGTCGGGGTGAGGACCTGCACCGGCGTCGACAGGTGCTCGGAGGCGTACCGCTCGTGGTCGACGCGCACGCACCAGGGCGGGCACAGGGCCCGGTCAACCGCTTCCGTCACGGAGGTGGTTGCCGGCCCGGGGCCGGTCACGCGCCGCGCCCCTCGCCCTGATCCCCGTCGCCCGGGGTCCACCCGGCCGGGCCCTCGGCGATCCGCCGCAGCGCCCGCTCCGTCTCGGCGACCAGTTCCTCGGCCGCATCGGCCGGCACCTCGCCCCGGAAGACCCGGGCCGCCTCGACCAGGCCGGCGGCGATGCTCTCCGCCTCGTCCGGCCCGTACGCGTCCCGGGCCTCGACGACGATCTCCGCCGGGCCGTGCTCGCCGCCGGCCAGGTCGTCGCAGGACACGATCTCGACCCGGGCGACGCGCTCCCCGTCCCGGTCGACCGTGGCCACCCGGCGCACGTGCAGCCGCATCCCCGCCCGGACGTCGCCCGGGGCGTCGTGGTCGGTGGTGCACCACAGCGGGCACACCAGCGGCGCCGGACGGCCGACGGTGACCGGCCCGGACCACCATCCGGCTTCCTCGGCCGCCCGGTCGGCAGCCACCCCGGCCACCTCGGCCACGTCCAGCAGGTCATCCGCCGGGGTGTCATCAGTAGTGACACCCTCCGGGAACACGCCGATCTCCCGGGCGAACGCCTCCAGGGCTTCCTTCACCTGCTCCCCGGTCAGGGTGGGGTCGCGGAAGATGTCGGCCATCCGACGCACCAACTCCGGGTCGGCCGCCCGCAGCGCCGCCAACATCTCGCTGTCGCTGTCCCCGTCGTCGTCGAGCCGGCGGAGCCGGGTGAACAGCCCGGGGTCGGACGCCTCGCCAGCGAGCGCCTTCCCGCCGACCCACGCGGCCAGCTCGACGAAGTCCTGCGGGGTCGCGTCCTCACGGAGCACGAAGTCCTGCGCCAGGGCCTCGTACAGGTCCCGCTCCGCCCACCGGCGGCCCATCGACTCGCCGGCCTTCATCGCGATGTCGGCGGTGGCGTCGAGCTGGTCGGCCGTGTACCGCTGGCGGCGGGGCAGGCTGGACATGGACCGGTTGCCGGGCCGGCGGTTCCACTGCTCCCACCGCTTCGCGCGGGGGTGGCGGGCGCTCACCGGGTGCCGCCCAGGTTCGCGGACCACGCCGTGTACATGGCGAGGGCGTCGGCGACGTCCGGGGCGAGGGGCCCGGCCGCCGCCGCGTCGATCAGGGACCGCCCGATGTAGCCGAGGGCGACGGTCGGGCTGTTGCCGTACCGGGCGAGGAACGCCCGGTTGCTGGCCACCCGATCGGGGTCGGGCGCGGTGAACGGTACGGTGCTCATGGGTCGACCTCCTGGGGTCGATCAAGGGCCCGGCCGGTGTTGGAGTCACCGCGTCCGGGTCCGCCTACGTTTGCGGGGTCAGGGTCCGCATCTGGTCCGCAGGAAGTCCGCAGACACCCAACGCTGACCAACTGATGGAGGGCTGTTCGCCGAGGTCAAGCGCGGCTATCAACGGCAGCCAACATGCGCAAACGTGTGAAGAGAGTTCGCGATGTACTTCGACTGCTGAGCAGTCCGTCGTACCGGTGAGAAGGCCCCCAGGACGTCCTGGGGGCCTTCTCGCGTCCCCGGCCGGGCGCGGTGAACCCTACAGCGGCCCCAGGACCTCGCGCGGTTCCGCTTCCAGGGCGAGGGTGTCGAGCACCGACAGGAGCTGACGTTCCTCGTACCGGAAATGGCTTTCCATGATGGCGGCGATCCCCTCCAGGTGCCGGTCGATCTCCACCGGTGTCGCGGCCCGTTCCACGGCAGCCTGCAGGCCGGAGAGGAGATGCGCGATCATCGAGTGGTCCTGCTTCAGGTACCGCAGGGTGTCGCGTAGTTCCGGGTGCGCCGCCGCGATCGCGGGGAACAGGTGGTGGTCCTCACCCTCGTGGTGCCCGGCCAGCGCGGCACAGAACCCGTGACAGAACAGCAGCAGATCGCGGGTGGCCGGCTCGGCCCCCGCGCCGCCGTGCACCGCGTCGCGGGTGACCTGTAGGGCGTCGCGCAGTCGTCCGTGGACGGCGCGCATCTCCTGACTCCAGGCGATCAGCCTGGTCCGCTCGCCCTCAGACACACGAGGGCGAAGGGAACGACGTCGTCATCGTCGTGCTCCTTCGTGATCCGGCGCCTCCATGCCTGGCACAGCCTGCCACCGGCACGCGACGCTCCCGTCACTCTAGCCGGCATCGACCGCGGGCAGGTCCCCCGGCCCGCCCCGCCGACCCCGCCGACTTCGCACAGTCGCGCTACTCCCCTCGGCCAGGGCGCAAGATCGACCCACTCGCCGATCGGTGGCCTGGCTACTGGCCAGAGCCCCCAGAGCGCTGGCGGTCTTCCGCCGCGACACGCCGGGAAAGCGTCGGAAAACCGCCAGCGTTCAGCCACGACCGACAGATTCGCTGACGTTATACCTTCGTCAGCGGTATATTCTCGGCATGGCCACCATCCAGGAACCGACCTTCCTGATCCTCACCGCCCTGGCCCGGGAGCCGATGCACGGCTACGGCATCATCGGCGAGGTCGCCGCCCTCTCCGAGGGGCGGCTCGCCCTGCGCCCCGGCACCCTCTACGGCGCGCTGGACCGGCTCACCGACGCCGGCCTGATCGACGCCGACCGCGAGGAGGTGGTCGACGGCCGGTTGCGCCGCTACTACCGGCTCACCGACACCGGTCACGCCACGCTGGACGCCGAGACCGAGCGGCTGCGCCGCAACGTCGAGGTCGCCCGCAGCCGGCTACGCGACCGGGCCGCCGCTCCACCCCCACACCGGGCCGGCGGTGCCACCCGCCCCGGCACCCTGCGCGCCGCCGGAGGGTTGGCATGACCGACCTGGAACGCCGCTACCGGTGGCTGCTGCGCGCGTACCCGGCCGACTACCGCCGTGAACGCGGCGCGGAACTCGTCGGCACGTACCTCGACCTGGCCGGACCGGGCCGACGCTGGCCCTCCCCGGCGGACGCCACGGACCTGCTGCGCGGCGGCGTCCGCCAGCGGCTGCGGGCCGCCGGAGCCGACGACCTGACCCCCGGGGTACGCCTCGCGGCAGCCCTCGCGCTGCTCACCGCGACCACCCTCGCCGGGATCTGGGCCGTCGGCGAGCTGCGCGCGCCGACCGTGTTCGGTGTGCCCGGATTCGGGCCGTTCGTCTCGCTCGGGGTCGTCGTCTGGGCCGGTTGGCTGCTCGCCGCGCTCGTGCTGGCCGTCGCGCCCGGCCGGGCCGCGCGGCTCACGATCGGCGGCGCGCTGCTGCTCACCGTCGCCGTGGTACCGGTCGCCGCCGCGACCGGCCTGCCCCGCCCGCCGCTGCTGGTGCTGGTCCCGCAGGCGGCCCTGGGCGCGCTGGCGCTCGCGCTGCCGACCCGCCCGGCACCCCTGGCCCGGTACGCTCCGCTGGCCGGCGCGGCGCTCGCCGCCGCCACCATGCAGAGCATGATGGGGGCCGGGAGGTACTGGGGCTACTACGGCTGGACGGCCGAGGCGGTGCTGCCGCCCGCCGGCGGGCTGCTGCTCGCGGTGACCGTGCTGCTCGGGGTGGGGCTGGCCATGCGGCAGGACCACCGGGGCGGCTGGGCCCTCCTGGTGCTGCTCACCCCGATCGGCCTGCTGACCGTCCACCTGCTGGCCGGCGCGGTCGACGGGCTGGCCGGCGCGCCGCGTCCCACCTACCCCACCCTGGTCGGCTCCTCCGTGGTGGTCGCCCTGGCCGGCCCGCTCCTGCTGCCCCTCGCGGTGGCCGCCCGGCGACGCCTCGCCCCACCATCCTGGTTCCGCTCGACCCTCCAGCCCGGCTCGACCCTCCAATTCGGCCCGACGTCCCAGCCCGGCCCAACCTCCCAGTCCGCCCCGACGTCCCAGTCCGACTCGCGCTGCCCCACCTGCGGCAGGCCGGACTGACCGGCCGGTCCACGCCCCGCCGGCCGGAGTCCCCGTCGGGCGGTCCGCGCGCCGCGTCGGGCGGGGCGAGTGTGAGAGGGGAACCCTTCTATACCGTAGGCGTTAAGAAGGGGCCCTTCCTTGCACTCGCCCGGCGGGCTGCCCAGATCGCTGCGACCAGCACCAACCCCGTCATCGCGAGGGCGCCGGGGGCCTTGGCGAACCGGGCCAGCGAGGTGCCGTCCGGCAGGGTCAGGAAGCTGGCCAGCGCGCACGGCAGCACGAACCAGGTGGTCCGGGTCGTCACCACCGCGAGCACCAGCAGGGGCCAGGTGGCGTACCAGGGGTAGAAGACGGGGGCCAGGACGACCGTGGCGGCCAGCGCCAGGCCCGCCCCGAGCAGCGAGACCCGGACCCGGGCGGCGGTCAGCCGGTGCACCCGTTGCCGGGCCCCGCTCAGCCGCCGCACCGACCGCCACGACCACCACCAGAGGCCGGCCAGGAAGCCGGCGAGCAGCAGCACCGCCACGAACCGGGTCACCGGTACCGCCCCGGGCCGCCGGCCGGTCAGCTCCAGGGCGTAGTCGAGCACGAAGCCGACTGCGGTGGGCGGGGAGGTCCACTGCTCGGAGTCGCCGGTACGGGCCAGGGCGGCCACCCAGCCGAGGCCGAGCCCGGACAGCAGCGAGGTCGCGGCCAGCGCGGCGAGTACCCCGCCGGCCAGCCAGCCGGCGTCGCGCAGCAGCGCGCGTACCGTGTAGCGGCCGAGCACGGCGGCGAGCGCGGCGAACGGGAGCACCACCAGCGCGGTCGCCTTCACCGCCACGGCCAGCCCGAGCAACACCCCGGCGACCAGCAGGGGGCGGGGCTTGCCGGGACTGCGGACCAGCACCAGCAGGCCGAGCAGCAGTAGCCCCACCAGCAGCGCGTCGTTGTGCGCGCCGGCCACCAGGTGCACCCCGACCAGCGGGCTGGCCAGCGCCAGCCAGGCCGCCCGGCGGGTGGGCACCCCGGCGGCCCGGGCCAGGCCGGGCAGGCAGAGCGCGGCCAGCAGCACCCCGACCAGGGCGACCAGCCGCAGCAACAGCACCGTGCCGGTCAGGCCGCCGCCGAGGGTGGCCGCCAGCGCGGCGAGGAGCAGGAAGAACGGCCCGTACGGGGCGGGGGTGTCCCGCCACAGCGGGGAGACCGCCTCGGTCCACGGGCAGCCGGCCTCGGCGACCCCGGTGGCGTACGGGTCGCCGCCGTCGGCGTACACCCAGCCCTGGCAGGCGTACGAGTAGACGTCCCGGCTGCCCAGCGGGGCGCTGACCAGCAGCGGCAGCAGCCACAGCCCGGCGGTCAGGTACGCCCACCGGGTCGACGGCGCGCCCCGGCGCAGCGCCCACCACGCCCCGGTCATCAGCAGCGTGCCGACCAGCCAGCCGGCGAGCACCGGCACCCCGTCCCAGCGGTTCGCCGGGACGTCCGGCAGCGCCCCGCCGGACCAGCCGGTCACGGTCAGCAGCACCGCCCCGGCGAACCCGGCCCACCGGACGACCCGGGCCGCCACCGGCCCGGCGTACGTCAGCGGCCCGGCGTGCGCGGTCACCCGGTTCGTCCCGCGCGGTCGGCCGCGCGGAGCCGGTCCTCGGCCCGGAACGACCGTACCAACGCGACCGCGCCGAGGATCAGCAACAGCGTCATCAGGGGCGCCCCGGGGATCTTGGTGTACCGGGCCAGCCCCACCCCGTCGGGCAGGATCAGGAAGATGCTGACCAGCGCCACCAGGGCGGCCCAGGTCGACCGGACGGTGGTCGCCGCGATCACGGCGAGTGGCCAGGTCCAGTACCACGGGTGCACCACCGAGGCGAGCGCCACCGTGACGGCCAGCGCCAGCCCGGCGTAGCGCAGCGGGTCCTGGTGCCAGGCCCGGAACCACATCCACACCAGCGTGCCGGCGAGCACGACCACTCCGACGGCACGCGCCGCCGGGATGGCGTCGATCCCGCTTCCGAAGAGTTGGGCCACCGAGTTGACCGTCTGCCCCACGGCGGTCGGCGGGGAGGTCCAGGCGACGGCCGCGCCGCCGGTGGTGAGCCCGCCGACCCAGCCGAAGTCCAGCCCGCCGCCGAAGGTGATGCCGACCATCGTGGCGACGGCTCCGGCGAGCACCCAGCCGCCGTGGCGGATCACCGACCGGAGGGTGACCGGGCCGACGACCGCCGCGAGGACGGCGAACGGCACCACCACCACGGCGGTGACCTTCACCGCCACCGCGAGGCCGAGCAGCGCGCCGCCGCCCAGCAGCGGCCAGCGCCGCCCCGGCCGGCTGGCCACCACCGCCAGGCCACCGACCAGGGGAGCGATCATCAACGAGTCGTTGTGTGGTCCGCCGACCAGGTGGACGGCGACCAGCGGGCAGGCCAGCGCCAGCCAGAGCGCCCGACCGACGGGTACGCCGCAGCGCCGGGCCAGCGGCGGCACGGCGTACGCGGTGGCCACCACGCCGAGCAGGCAGATCACCCGGAACGCCACGATGCTGGCCGTCAGCGAGTCGGTGATCCCGACCACCGCCCCGGCCATCAGCACGAACAGCGGCCCGTACGGTGCCGGGGTGTCCCGCCAGATCGGGGAGACGGTGTCCAGCCAGGGGCAGGGCAGCGTCGAGACGCCCTGCTCGTACGGGCTGATCCCGTTGATGAAGCTCGCCCCCTGGCAGGCGTACGCGTACACGTCGCGGCTGCCGAAGGGTGGGGCCACCAGCATCGGCAGCAGCCACAGCCCGGCGGTGACCAGCACCCAGCGCGGGTGCGGGTCCCGGTTGCGCAGGGACCACCAGGCCCAGGCCAGCAGGCTTGTACCGACCAGCCAGGCGGCGAGCACCACCGGCCCGTGCCGGCTCTGCCAGATGGCCACCGGTGAGCTGCGCAGCGGTGACGACGGCAGGGCGCCGCCGAGGTACGCCGAGACGGCGAGCAGGACGGACCCGGCGAAGCCGGCCCAGCGGACGAGGTGGTGAGGCACGTCCGCCATGCTGCCAGCCCGGTCCGGGCGACGCAGCGGCGGCGTCACCGCCACGCCCCGGGCCGGCGGGTCGGTCAGCAGCGCCCGGCAGGCCGGTCAGTGGTACCCGGCGGAGCGGTCAGCAGTGCCCGGCGGGGCGCAGCGAACTGCCCAGCCGGTACTCCCCGGCGGCGGTGACCCGGACGGTGACCGTCCCCTCGTCGCCGGCCGTCACGCAGCCCTGCGGGCCGGTCAGGGTGAGCCACCGGGACCAGCGCACCCGGACGGTCACCTCGCCGGGAGCGGGGACGCTGAACCGCACCGCCGCCTGGTCGGCGGCGACCAGCCGGGCGGGCGCGGCGACCAGCGGTGTGGGGTCCGTGACGACGTACAGCCGCCAGGTGTCGTCCCGCCACACCTCACGCAGGTACGGCAGCCCGGCCTCGATGAGCGCCGCCTCGGCCCGGCCCCACCGGTCCGGCGGGCTGTCCGGGGCGAGCGCCACGTGGCTGACCGCCTCCCGGCGCAGCCAGTCGGCGTACCGGTCGGCGGTGAGCGTGCCCTCGTAGAACAGCGCGTTGCGGGCGGTGTCGACCTGCCGCTCCCAGCCCCGGGCGAGCGGGACCTCCGGCGGCACGTACGCCGACTCCCAGTGGTCGCGCAGCGGCACCACCTCGACCCGGCCGACCGGCTGCCGGCGGGCCAGTTCCTCGACCAGCGGCCGGTAGAAGGCGGCGGTGGACGCCGCCGAGCCGGCCCGGCCCAGGTCGTCGAGCATCACCGGGGGCTGCCACCAGACCAGGGCGGCCAGCAGTCCGGCCAGGGCGGCGCGGGGCAGCGCGGCGAACGCGGCGACCAGCGGGACGGCGAAGAGCATCGACAGCCGCAGCGCGTTGGAGCCGATCGGGCTGGGCAGGTAGTACGCGCCGACCAGCAGCAGCGCGGTGAGCACGGCACCGACGCGCAGCGCCCGACGGCGGCGGGGCAGCACGAGGAAGGTCACCGCCGCCAGCGCCACGTTGATCTTCATGGACTCCGGCGAGTACGGCTGGGTGCCGCCGTTGCCGAACAGCAGCGCCATCGGGACCAGCGCGAGGGCGGGCGCCAGGCAGAGCACCAGGCTCTCGCCCACCGGCCGGTCGACCCACCAGCCGCCCGGCAGCCGCCGGCCCGGCCCGCCCTGCTCCCGGCGCAGCCCCGCCAGCAGCAGCGCGCCCCCGGCGAGCCCGGTGAACAGCCCGGCGACCGGGCTGGCCCAGGTGGCGGCGGCGGCCAGCAGCGCCGCCAGGGCCAGCCGGAACTCCCGACCCGGACGGTCCAGCGAGACCGCGCAGAGCGCCAGCAGACCGAGGGTCAGCCCGACGGCGAAGGTCACCCGGCCGCTGACCAGGTTGCCGACCAGGACCACCGCGCCCAGGACCCCGCCGAGCAGCGACCGGCGGGCCCGGTGCCGCACCAGCAGCCAGCCGAACGCCGCCGCGCCGCCGATCGCGGCGAGCACCCCGAGCAGGGGTACGCCGACCCGGGCGCCCAGCCAGGCGGTGAAGAGGCTGTAGCCGTGCTGGTGCACCCCGCCGTACCAGCCCAGGTCGACCGGGGTGAGGCCGTACCGCTCGACGAACCCGGCCCGCGCCTCCTGGGCGGCCAGGTCGGTGCCCATCGGCGGGGCGAGCAGGAACGCCACCCCGAGCAGCACCGCCGCCGCGACCGCCGCGCCCACGGTGAGCGCCCCCGGGGTGAGGAAGGGGCCCCTGCTATCCGGAAAGCGATAAGAAGGGGCCCTTCCTTGCACGTCAGGCCTCCATGACGCGCTGCATGGCGGTGCGGCAGCGGCGGGCGGTGCGCAGGTACTCGTCGAGGAACTCGCCGGGGTCGTCGCGGCCGAGGACACGGGTCACCCCGGCCAACTCCACGCCGTGCCGGGGAAGCTGGTCACCGGCCCGGCCCCGGACCAGCATCAGCGCGTTGCGGACCTGGGCGGCCATGGTCCAGCCGGCGGCCATCGCCTCGGCGTCGGCCTCGTCGACCAGGCCGGCGTCCCGGGCCGCGCCGAGCGCGTCGAGGGTACGGGTGCCGCGCAGCGCCGGGTCCGCCCCGGCGTGCCGCAGTTGGAGCAACTGCACCGCCCACTCGACGTCGGCGAGCCCGCCCCGGCCCAGCTTGGTGTGGGTGGCCGGGTCGGCGCCCCGGGGCAGCCGCTCGTGCTCCACCCGCGCCTTGATCCGCCGGATCTCGGTCACCTGCTCGCGGGTCAGCCCCCGGTCCGGGTAGCGCACCGGGTCGACCATCTGCTCGAACTCGGTGCCCAGGTCGGCGTCGCCGCAGACGAACCGGGCGCGCAGCAGCGCCTGCGCCTCCCACGTCTTCGACCAGCGGGAGTAGTAGGACGAGTACGCGGCGAGGCTGCGTACCAGCGGGCCCTGCCGGCCCTCGGGGCGCAGGTCGGCGTCGACGCCGAGCGCCGGATCGGGGGCGGGCATGCTGAGCAGCCGGCGCAGTTCCTCGGCGATGGCGTGGGCGGCGGCGCTGGCCGTGCTCTCCGCCACCCCCTCCGGCGGGTCGTAGACGAAGAGCACGTCGGCGTCGGAGAGGTAGTTCGACTCGTACCCGCCGAGCCGGCCCATGCCGATCACCGCGAAACGCAGGCCGGGCGGGCCCGGCTGGGCGGCGCGGGCGATCCGCAGCGCGGCCGTGAGGGTGGCGTCGGTGACCGCGGCGAGGGCGCTGCCGGCGGTGACGATGTCGGCGAGCGCGGCCGGTCGGCGCGCGGCCCCCTCGCTGCGCGGCGGCCGGGGGGCGATCCCGTCGGCCCGGCTGAGCACGTCGGCGCAGGCCAGCCGGACCAGTTCCCGCCGGCGCAGGGCGCGGACCGCGTGGGTGGCCTGGACCGGGTCGGTGTGCCGGGCGGCGGCGGCGACGAAGCCGTCGCAGAGCGCCTCCCGGGTACGCGGGGCCAGTTCGCTCTCCTCGGCGAGCAGCCGCAGCGCCTCCGGCTCGCGGGAGAGCAGGTCGGTGGCGTACCGGGACAGCGACAGCACCCGGGCCAGCCGCCGGGCCACCGGCCCGGAGTCGCGCAGCAGGCGCAGGTACCAGGGGGTGCTGCCGAGCTTGTCGGAGACCTGCCGGTAGTTGAGCAGGCCCCGGTCCGGCTCGGGGGCGTCGGCGAACTCGCCGAGCAGCACCGGCAGCAGGGTCCGTTGGATGGCGGCGGTCCGGCTCACCCCGCCGGTCAGCCGCTCCAGGTGGCGCAGCGCGCCGGCCGGGTCGGCGAACCCGAGGACCTCCAACCGGGTACGGGCCGCCTCCGGGGTCAGCCGCAGCCCGTCGGCGGGTACCCGGGCCACCGCCTCCAGCAGCGGCCGGTACAGCAGTTTGGCGTGCAGCCGGCGTACCTCGGTGGCGTGCGCGACCCAGTCGGCGCGGAACGCCTCGACGGCGCTGCGCCCGCCGGTGGCGGTGTAGTCGAGCGCGGCGGCCAGCCAGCGCAGCCCCGCCGGGTCGGTCGGCACGGTGTGCGTCCGGCGCAGCCCCTGCAACTGGAGCCGGTGCTCCACCGTGCGCAGGAAGCGGTACCCGCGCAGCAGCCCCTCGCCGTCGGCGCGACCGACGTAGCCGCCGCCGACCAGCGCGCGCAGCGCCGGGACGGTCCCGGTCACCCGCAGCTTCTCGTCGCCCCGGCCGTGCACCAGTTGCAGCAGTTGGACGGCGAACTCGATGTCGCGCAGCCCGCCCGGCCCGCGCTTGATCTCGCGTTCCTGCTCCCCGGGCGGGATGTTCTCGATGATCTTCTTGCGCATCGAGCGGACGTCCTCGACCGCCTCGGGCCGTTCGGCGGCCCGCCAGACCAGCGGGGCGAGCGCGTCCAGCCACTCCCGGGCCAGCGCCAGGTCACCGGCGGCCGGGCGGGCCTTGAGCAGGGCCTGGAACTCCCAGGTCCGCGCCCAGCGCTGGTAGTACGCCAAGTGGCTGGCGAGGGTCCGGACCAGCGGCCCCCGGTTGCCCTCGGGGCGCAGCGCGGCGTCGACCGGCCAGGCCACCAGCCCGCAGATGTGGATCAGGCGGGTGGCGACGGTGGTGCCGGCGGTCAGGTCGGCGTCGTCGGCGGCGACGAAGATGACGTCCACGTCGGAGACGTAGTTCAGCTCGTCCCCGCCGCACTTGCCCATCGCCACCACGGCCAGCCGGGGCCGGGGCGTCCCCTCGGGCAGCTCGTCCACCGCGATCTCGTAGGCGGCGGCGAGGGTCGCGTCGGCGAGCGCGGAGAGCGCCGCCATGGTCTGCTCCAGTCCGCGCCCACCGGTCAGGTCGGCCGCCGCGATCCGCAGCAGCGCCAGCCGGTACGCGGTGCGCAGCGCGGCGATCCGTGGGCCGCTGCCGGTCGGGCCGCCCCGCCGGTGCCCCCGCACCCGGGGCCGTTCCTGCCCGACGCCCGCCCCTGCGCCGTTGCCGGTCGCCGGCCCGCCGGCCGGGTTCGGGGCCAGCGCCGGCCCGCCGGCCGGAGGGAGGTGGAGGCGGCCGTCGGCCAGCGGGGCGAGCCCGTCGGCGGCGGTGGCCAGGGTGTGCCACTGGTCGGGGTTGGCGACCAGGTGGTCGCCGAGCGCCGACGAGGCACCGAGCACCGCGACGACCCGGCGACGCAAGCCGGCGTCCTCGCGCAGCGCGGCGAGGAGCGCCGACGGCGCCTCGGGAGCGGTCCGGCGCTCGGACTCGACGATCCGGTGGAGCTGGCGCAGGGCGAGGTCGGGATCGGCGGCCCGGGACAGGGCGGACAGCAGGGTCGCCGCCGCCTCGTCGACCGGTTCCTGGCCCTCGGGCCGCCAGAGGCCCAGCCCGTCCGGGCCGAGCAGGTCGGCGGCGCGGGTGACGTCCTCGCCCTCGGCGGTGCCGAAGCCGTACCGGGCGAGTCGGGTGCTGGTCGGTCTGCTCATCGCCGGCTCAGTGCCCGAGCAGCGGCAGGGTGGGCCGGACGGTGGCGTCGGTCAGCTCGCCGAGGGCCAGCGCGGCGAACCGGGCGGCGAACGGCTGCCACACCTCCTCGACGTCGACCATCACCGCCTCGCAGGCGGCCACCACCAGCTCGGGGTCGTACCCGAGGTCGGCCAGCAGGGCGGCGTCGGCGGCGCACCACTGCGCGATCATCGCCGGGTCGCACTCGACGTGGAACTGGAGCCCCCAGGCCCGGTCACCGAGGCGGAAGGCCTGGTGCGGGTAGCGGGTGGAGGCGGCCAGCAGGGTCGCCGCCCGGGGCAGCTCGGTGATCTCGTCGACGTGCCACTGGAAGACGTCGGGGATCAACGGCACGTACCGGAACAGCGGGTCACCGTCGGCCGCGTCCCGCTTGCCGACCACCCCGGGGCCGACCTCCGGGCCGGCGGGACTGCGCTCGACCAGCCCGGCGTGGGCGGTCGCCAGCAGTTGCGCGCCCAGACAGATGCCGAGGGTCGGCACCCGGTGCCGCACCGCCTTGCGCAGCAGCCCCTCGACGGCCGGGAACCAGGGTGCCCCCGGGGTGCCGTCGGCGGCCGGGTACGCGTGCTGGTCCCCGCCGAGCACCACCAAGGCCACGTACCCGGACAGGTCGGCCGGCAGGTCGTCCCCGGCGTGCGGGCGCAGCACCCGCAGTTCGAGCCCGGCCTCGGTCAGCCACTCCCCCAGCCGACGGAGGTCGTCGGACGCATCGTTCTCGATCACCAGCGCGGTTCCCACGACGTCGAGGCTATCGGGTCCCGCCCCACCCCCTCGGCCCGCGTTGGGTGGTAAGGAAGGGCCCCCTGTTAACGCCTGGGGTAGAGAAGGGTTCCCCTCTCACCCCGCCGGGCTGGGCGCACCCGCCCGGCTGGGGCGGCGGGATCCGGTCGGCCCGGCTGATCGGCGGGACTAGGCTCGGCCGCTGTGAGCCCGGACCACGCCCCCACGACCGCGAACGACCCGGTCGCCGCCGGCCACCCCGTCGACGGTGCCGCCGACCCCGCCGACCATCCGGCCGGCGCCGGTGGCGGGCCCGTCGACGTCGCGGTACGGCCGCCCGCGCTGCGTCCCGGCGATGCGGTGATGCTGGTCTCCCCCTCCGGGCCCACCCGCCCCGAACGGGTCGCCCGGGGCATCGAACTGCTCACCGGTTGGGGGCTGCGCCCGGTCCTCGCCCCGCACGTCTACGCCCGGCACGGATACCTGGCCGGTACGGACGACCTGCGGGCCGCCGACCTGAACGCCGCCTTCGCCGACCCCGGGATCCGTGGGGTGATCTGCACCCGGGGCGGGTACGGCGCCCAGCGGATCGTCGACGCGATCGACATGGCCGCCGTCCGGCGGGACCCGAAGGTGGTGGCCGGTTTCTCCGACATCACCGCGCTGCAACTGGCGCTGTGGCGGGGCGCCCGGCTGGCGACGGTGCACGGGCCCGGGGCGGCCTGGCTGGACGAGCGGACCCCGCTGCGCTCGGCGGAGTCGCTGCACGCCGCGCTGACCACCACCGCACCGGTGACCCTCACCGCCGATCCCGACGCCGAGACCGGAACGGTACGGGTACCCGGTCGGGCCACCGGCCCCCTGCTCGGCGGCAACCTCTGCCTGCTCGCCGCCACCGTCGGCACCCCGGACATGCCGGACCTGACCGGGGCGGTGCTGGTGGTCGAGGACGTGCAGGAGCCGCCGTACAAGGTCGACCGGATGCTCACCCACCTGCGTCGCGCGGGCGCGCTGACCGGCCTGGCCGGGGTGGCCGTCGGCCAGTTCACCCACTGCGCCGACGGCTGGGCCACCACGGTCGCCGACGTGCTCACCGAACGCCTCGGCGACCTGGGCGTACCGGTCCTGGGCGGCCTGCCCGTCGGCCACGGCACCAAGCAGCTCACCGTCCCCCTCGGCACCCCCGCCACCCTCGACACCACCACCGCCACCCTCACCGTCGCCTCCGCCGTTCGCTGACGGCACTCTCGGCGCACCCGCCCCACCGGTTCGGCCCCGGTGGAACTTTCAGCTGGGTGACAGGGTCGGCACGGGTCCCGCCCAGCCTGGCCGGTCACGGTGGGTCGGTCCGAACATCACCATGAGTTGGAGGACCGCATGTCCCGCACCATGTCGAAGAAGCAGTTCCTCGCCGGCCTGGCCGCGGCCGGCGTGCTCGGAGTGGGTCTCGCGGCCCCGGCGGTGGCCGCCGCCGGGGACGACACCGGCACCCCGTCCCCGAGCGCCAGCGCCAGCGCCGGTACCGATCGTGAGCAGCGGCACGCCGAGCGGCAGGCGGAGTTCGCCGAGTCCCTCGCCACGGAGCTGGGGGTGGACACCGAGAAGGTGACCTCGGCGCTGGAGAAGCTGCGCGAGCAGCGCGCGGCCGACCGCCCCGAGCGCCCGGAGCGGGGCGAGCGTGGTGACTGGCGGGGCGGGGACGCCGCCGACCGGCAGGCGAAGCTGACCGAGCGGCTCGACCAGGCGGTCGAGGACGGCAAGCTGACCCAGGAGCAGGCGGACGCGATCGTCAAGGCCGTCGAGTCCGGGGTCTTCCCGGGCGGTGGCTGGGGCCCGGGTCGCGGCGGCCCGCACGGCGCCGGCGAGGGTTCGACCGGCAAGTGACCCGGCCGGGCCCCGCCGTACCGTCCGGCCGCCGCGCGCGACGACCGGACGGTCCCCTCGGCGGGGCCCGACCGACCGGTGCCGTCCGTCCCGGTGAGATCCGGGACGGACGGCGCGTCGGTCACGCCGGCCGGTGGCGGGGTTCACCCCCGGCCAGGGATCGGCGGCCACCCCGGGTGCGAGCCGACGAGCAGGCCGCACCCGGGCCGGCGGTCACCTCAGGTACGGGCCGTCCGTGCCGATCTTGCCGGGCGCGGGGTTGCCGGGCAGGTCCAGGACGTACACCCGCAGGTTGCCCTTGCCGCTGACCGAGGCGGTGAGGGTGCCGTTGGTGACGGTCCGCACGTCACCGGTCACCGCGTCGCGGTACGTGCCGTTCGGGATGCCGTTGAACGTCGCGCCACCGGAGACGGTGACCAGGGCGAAGCTGTCCACCCCGCCGGCGGTGTACCGGCGCTTGTACGCCATGCCGCCGGTGATCCCCTCGGTGGAGTACTGCCCCTTCTGCAGGGCGGGGATCGCCCGGCGGATCCGGTTGAGCCGCTGCACGTGCTTGACCAGCGGCTTGTCCAGGGTGCGGGCCACCTCCCCGGTGGCCTGGCCGACCACCCCGAAGTCGGTGGCGGTGACGGTGCCGGCGAGGTGGTCGCCGTAGTACGCCCGGCCGGTGGTGGCCAGCGGGCAGCTCGGCCCGCAGTCGATCCGCGCCCCCTTCTGGAACTCGATCTCGGAGCCGTAGTAGAGCGTCGGGACGCCCCGGAACGTCCACATCAGGCTCATGTTCTCCGCCCAGGCGTCGGTGCCTCCGGTGTACCGGGTCCCGGACTTGTTCGGCCCGTAGTCGTGGCTGTCGACGTACACCACGTTGTACGTGGCGTCGTTGTAGCTGTCGTCGGAGTCCCTGCCGTTGCCGTAGGCGTTGCCGGCGTCGGAGAAGTTCATGTGCATCCGCATGTCGATGACGTTCATGCCGGAGAACTTCGAGTGGTCGGGAGCGTGGTAGCTGTTGCCACGCAGGAAGGCGTTGTCGCTGGTGGGCTGCCCGCTGGGGCCGAGCAGTTGCTCGTAGTCGTACTGCTCGATGGCGGCGCGCACGTCGTCGGCGCTGTACTCCTTGCGCTCCTTCCAGGTGAAGAACTGCGCGGAGTGGTTGACCGAGCCCCGGTTCCACTTGTCGTTGACGAAGGCGGCCACCTCGCCGAAGACGTAGAAGTCCTTGCCCTTCTCGCCGTGCCGGGCCACCGCGTGCTGCTGGATGGCGGGCAGGAAGCGCCGGTTCCAGGTGACCCGGGGGATGTGCACGGCGGTGTCGACCCGGAAGCCGTCCACCCCCATGTCGATGAACTTGTTGTACACGTCGATCAGGTACTGCTGCACCCGCTCGTTCTCGGTGTTGAAGTCGGCCAGGTCCTCGTGCAGCCAGCAACTGCGCGAGTCCTCGCCCTCCCAGTTGCCGATCCAGCACTGGTGGTACAGGTCGGCGGGGAAGAGCTTGCTGGTCGGGACCGGCCACTGGCAGTGGTACAGGGTGTAGCCCTCCTGGCTGCGCCCGCCGGTGGGGGTGCCCCAGTTCAGGCACTGGTTGCCGGCCGGCGGGGTGGACGACCACAGGTCACCGTTGTACGGCCGCCCCTTGGCCTGGGCGTTCTGCGCCGGGGTGAGGTTCGGGTCGGTGCCCTGGTGCTCCTCCAACGGGTTGTACTCCCGGCCGGCCTGCGGCTGGTCGTAGTACCACTTCCACTGGTCGTCGCGGGTGCCGTACACGGTGGGGGTGAACAGGCCCTTGGCCCCCCAGCGGGAGCTGTGGTTGTAGACCACGTCCTGGAAGATCTTGATGCCCTTGGCGTGCGCGGCGTTGATCAGGTCCTGGTAGCTGGCGCCGGGGCTCTCCAGGCGCGGGTCGACCCGGTGGAAGTCCCAGCCGTGGTACCCGTGGAAGTCGTAGTCGGAGCGGTTGAGCACCACCGGCGTGATCCAGAGCGCGGAGAAGCCCAGCGCCTTGACGTAGTCGAGCTTGTCGATCAGGCCCTTGAAGTCGCCCCGGAACATCGGGTCGTCGTTGGCCGCGTTGCCGGATTTCACGTGCTGGCTGCCGCCCCGGTTGTTGCCCGCGTCCCCGTCGGCGAAGCGCGCGGTCATCACGAAGTAGATGCTGTCCTCGCGCGGGTCGCCGCCGAGCGGGGAGCCGCCCACCGCCGGCCGGGTCCCGGTGGTCGCGGTGGCGGGGGCGCTCGCCGCCGACCAGTTGCCGGCCGCGTCGCGGGCCCGCACCCGCCAGGTGTACGCCGTGTCCGGGGCGAGGTCGTACGCCACGTACCGGGTGGCGGTGCTGGTGACGGTGACCGAGCCGCCGCTGCCGCCGGTCCGGGTCACCTCGTACCCGGTGACCGCCCGGTCGTCGGTCGACGCGGTCCAGGACAGCGTCACCGACAACCCGGCGGCGGTGGCGGTGAGCCCGGCCGGCACCGAGGGCGCGGTGGTGTCCGGTGCCTGCGTCGCGCACGGGTCGGCGGCGTTGGCGGTGACCGTGCCGCCGGAGACCGTGCTGCGCCCGGTACCGAGGGTGTAGTCGGCCCCGTTGTTGTTGTCCCAGGCCCCGGCGTTGTTGAACGCGGCGGTGAGGCCGGTCGCGCTGCCCAGGTCGACGGTCCGGCGGACCCAGCCGGCGCAGGCTGCCTCCATGGCCACCCCGGGGACGGGGGTCCAGGCGCCGCCGGTCGGCCGGTAGTGGATGTTCGCGGCGGACCAGCCCCGGGTGGTGGTGAGCCGGTAGTACACCTCCGCGCGGGCTCCCTGCGGTGACGGGCTGGTGGTGGGCGTCGGGGACGGCGTGCCGGTGGCGCACGGGTTCCCGGTGCCGGTCCGCCCGGCGGCGACGGTGACCGTGCCGGTGCCGAGCCGGTAGTTGGCCCCGTTGTTGTTGTCCCAGACGCCGGCGCCGTTGGTGAAGACGACCTGGAGCCCGCCGGCCGTGCCGAGGTCGACGGTCCGGCGCCGCCAGCCGGCGCAGGCGCTCTCCATGGCGACGCCGGGCACGGCCGTCCAGGCCGCGCCGTCGACGCCGTAGTGGATGTTGACCGAACTCCCCCAGGCCGCCGGGGGTTGGTAGTAGACGGTGACGGTGTTGGCCGCGACCGCTGCGGTGAGGGGCAGCAGGCCGGCGGCCAGGCCGGTGACGAGCGCGAGCGCTCCCCACCGGCGACGGAGGGTGGTGGTGGTCCGTCTCATGGTGGCTCTCCTGACAGCCGCGCCCGCAGCAGCGGGCGCAAGACACTGAAGGCGCTGCAAGAAGTTGCAGACGCGGTGCCAGGAAGTTACCAGCTTGGATACGCCGAAACCAGGGGTTCATCCGATCAGGAAGGGGAGCACCTTGCGGAAGCCCACGGAAATGGCCGGCAGCCACGGAAATGTCTTGCAGAGTTGACGCTCGTCAGCGGACGTCCGGGGCAGCCGACCAGCGACCCACCCCCGTTCTCGTCGGGCCGCCGGCCGGCCCCCGGCCATCCCGCCGTGGGCGCTCAGGCGGGGGACGCGAAGACGCCGAACTCGTTGCCGGTCGGATCCGCCAGCCGGGCGTGGACCAGGCCGCTCGGCGCGGTGACCGGGGGCCGGACCACCCGGCCCCCGGCCGACTCGGCCCGTCGGCAGGCGTCAGCCACGTTTGGGACCTGGACGTAGAAGACCGCGTAGCCGGGGACGCCGTCGTCGGTGGCCCGGATCGCTCCGCCGACCCCGGCCGGCCCGCCGGCACCGGTCACCCGGTACGAGCCGCCGTCGACCGTGCCCTGCTCCTCGAAGGACCAGCCGAACAGCCCGCCGTAGAAGCCTTCCGCCTCGTCCGGCCGGTCGGTGCCGACCTCGAACCAGGTCACCGGTGCCGTGGACATGTGCCGCCTCCCGCGCCTCCGCGACCGGCCCCAGTGGCCGGCGTGGTCGACACCCAGCCTCGACCCCCGCCCCGACACCGTCCTGTCGGTGTTTCCTCAGGACGTGACGGCGGACGACGAACGGTCCGCCACCGACCGCAGCCGCGCGACGAGGTCGGGCCGCCGGTCCCCGTACCGCTCCCGGAAGCGCGCCGCCTCGGCGGGCGAGACCCGCTCCCTCGGCAGCCCCTGCTCGTGCAGCCGGACCACCACCTCGGCGGCGAGCTCGTCGAACCAGTCCGGCCCGCCACCCTCCCGGAGGTACCCCTCGTGGACCAGGTCGGCCAGGACCACGTCGGACACGCTGTCCCGGCCGAGGGCGGTGAGGAGACACCGGAGCCCGCCCCGGCGGGCCTGCGGGGTGAGCAGGCTGAACCGGGTGGTGTGCAGCACCTCGACCACCAGCCCGGGATCGGCGTCCTGGTCCTCCGCCAGCCGGTCGAGCAGCAACGTCACGTGCTGCGCCGCGACGTGCTCCCGCCCGGTGGCCCGCAGCGTCGCGGCGATCGCAGCGCACCGCAGGTACACCGTCGCGCGGTCCTCGGCGGTGGTGTGGCGCACCGGCAGGAGCCAGAGGTCGAGCAGGGTGTGCGCGGCCGAGGTCAGCCCGCCCGAGCCGGGGTCGACGAGGTCCCCCAGCGCCGACGGCAGGTGGGTGGTCAGCGGGGCGAGCGCGTGCCGGGCGGTGTCGTCGGCCACCCCGCACTCCAGGTGCACGCCCCGGGCCAGCCGCGCAGCGAGGTCGCGGACGGTGGCCACGGCCACCGGGTGCGGTTCCCGGCCCGGGTCCGGCCCGGCGGGCGGGCGGCGGTCGTACGTCCAGGCCAGGTCGACCGGCGGGACGGTGAAGGAGCCGTCGTCGCGGGAGACCACCACGTAGCGCCCCCGCTCGTCGCGGCAGCGCTCCAGGGCGAGCCAGTCGACGAGGCTCTGCCAGCCCTCCGTGCCGAGCTGCGAGCGCCAGAACCGCACCTGCACCCGCCACGACTCGACCACCTCCGTGGTGTCCGGGTACAGGCTCCGGGCGGAGACCTCGCCGGCCGCGCAGATGGTGAGCAGCAGCAGGTTGGCGCGGTACGCGGCCTGCCGGGCGGTGACCGGCAGGACCCGGGGCCGGTACCCGTCGTACCGCCGGCCGCCGGTCAGCGCCGGGACCTGCCGGTACAGGCGCAGGAGCACCCGCGCCCAGGCGGCCCGCCGCGCGTCGCCGCCGGTGGCCAGCGACTCGGCCAGGAAGCCGAGCACCGGCGCGCGGGTGGTCAGCACCGCGTACGACAGCAGCGCGTACGCCAGGTCGTCGGCGGGGGCCTCGGAGCCGCCGAGACTGCTGGCGGTCTCCCGGGCCACCACGTCGTCGACCACCGTGGCGGTGAACCGGGCGACCAGGTACTCGCCGAAGGTGGCGTGCAGGAACTCGTACGTCTCCCGCTGGTCGCCCCCGACGGAGGCCCGTGCCCGGTGGACGAAGAAGAACCGGCCCAGCAGCAGCTCGGCCGCGCGCAGCGGGGGCCGCAGCCCGGCCCGGTCGGCCGGGGGCCCGCCGCCGATTGGCAACGCCGCCAGGTCGGCCTCCAGCTCCGCCCCGGTGACCTGTTGGGCCCGCCGGTTGAACATGGCGAACGCCACCACCGCCAGCCGCCGCAGCTCCGCCTCGACCGCGTCGTCCCGCTCCCGCTGCGGCAGCCCGACCCGCCGCTTGGTCACCTCGCGGGTGACGAACCGGCGCAGCAGCCGCTCGTACAACTCGCCCCGGCGCAACCGGCCGGCGGTGCGCAGCGCGTTGCCCTCGGCGTCGTACAGGGCCAGCATCAGCAGCAGCAGCGGCTGCCCGGCCAGCTCCGGGTGGGCCAGCACCGCCGCCGGCTCCAGCGGCGCCACCCCGACCTGCTGGAACGCCTCGCGGTTGGTCCGGTTCCAGGTGTGCACCCAGGCGTGCACCCGTCCCTCGTCGAAGGGCTCGATCCGGGCCGCCACCGTGCCCGGTGGCGACTGGGCCCGGTCGGCGACGCTGGTCCGGCTGGTGACCAGCACCGCGACCGGCCGCCCCTGGGCGGCCTCGCGCCGCTGGAAGGCGGCCACCCGCAGCAGGTAGTCGGTCTGGCTCACGCCGGTCGCCTGGAGCAGCTCGTCGAAGCCGTCCAGCAGCACGACCGGCATCGCGTCCCCGGCCGACCGGACCAGCGCCGGCCAGTCGACCCGCTCCCCGGTGTCCTGGCGGACCGCCTGCTCGATCTGGTCCTGCACCTCACCCTCGGCGGGCACGTCACGCAGCACCACCCGCACCACCAGGAAGTCGGCGGCCGGCAACTGGGCGGCGAGCACCCGGGTCAGCACCGACTTGCCCGAGCCGGGCTGGCCGAGCACCAGCAGCGGGGCCCGGACCGCGCCGGGCGCGGTGAGGTGCACGACGAGCGACTGCCACAGGTCGTCGCGCAGCGGCTGCCCGTCCCACCAGGACTCGTCACTGGGGCGCGCGCCCGGGGTCAGCTCGACGATGCGGCACAGCGGCGGTACGTACGCCGCGCCGAGCGGCGGCACCCGCAGCCCGGCCGGGACGTCGTCCCCGGCGGCGATGATCGGCCGCCCCAGCTCCGCGCCGTACGCGGCGGCGAGCGCGGCGCGCAGGTGCTCCGCCGGCGCCCCGGTGGAGATCTCCCGCAGGAGCCGGCGCATCTCGTCCAGCCCGGTGCCCAGCGCCTGGACCTGCGCCCGGGTGGCCTCGTGCTCGTGCAGCCCGATCCAGAAGCCCACCTCGGGGAAGTCCACGGCGAGCCGGGCCAGCAGCTCCCGGTGCCGCTCGGCGGCCAGTTCGGGAAGCTGGCCCAGCGCCTGCCCGGTGCGGCGGCGCTCGCCGTCGGTGGCCTCGTCCCAGACGCTCAGGCCGTGCAGGAACCGGCCGAGCCGGTCGGCCAGGTCGGTGTGGAAGGCGGTCACCGCCGCCCGGAACCGCGGGTACGGCAGGTGCGGGCCGGGCGTGGGGGCCGCCGTGGCGAACAGCGCCCCGGTGAACGCCGCCGGGTCGACCGGCCCCGCCCCGGCCAGGGAGAGCTTCTCCGCCGCGGTGATCCGGGCGCGGGCCGCATCCACGGGCAGCTCGATGCCGTCCAGCGCCTCGAAGAAGGCGGTCACCACGAGGACCGCGTGGGCCGCCGCCAACCGCTGGGTGCGCCCGTACCGGGACAGCCCGGAGCGCTGCTCGGCGACCCCGCGTACCAGGTCGTGACCGAGCCGGACCAGCTCGGCCTTGGCGTCGAAGATGCCCAGCGCGTCCCCGACCCCGGCCGCCGAGGCGCCCAGCAGGGTCCAGCCGGTCACCCGGTCGGCCCAGTCGACGAACCTGCTCCTCCCGCCGCCGAGCAACCGGACCGCGTCGGCGTAGCTGAGCGTGTCGGACACCGGATTCCTCCCCCGGAGAACGGTGGACCCATCATGATCACCGATGGCTCACGTCGACGCCACCCGATTCGGCAGCGGGCCCGCCGACTGGTCAGACCAGGCTGAGCGAGCGCAGGTGCCCCGGCGGGATGCCCAGGTCCGCCCCGCGCAGCTCCCGGGTCACCGGCTCGTCCAGCGTCGTCACCTCGCGGATCCGGTCGGTGCGGAAACAGCGCGGGGCGGAGCGCAGCCGGCACCAGGTGACCAGGTACCAGTGGATCGGGTTGCCGAGGTAGCCGACGGGCTCGACGTCGCGGACCGAGACCGTCCCGTGCTGGTCGGCGTACCCGATCCGCAGCACCCGGCCGGCGGTGACCGCGTCGGCGACGACGGCCGGGACGGGCCCGGCCGGCCCGCCGCCGATCAGGTGCACCCGGGCGGCCAGCCGGTGGGCCCCGGCCGCGTCGGTGGCCGGCATGACCGCCAGCAGCTTGCGCAGCGCGGTGGCCCCGGCGGCGGCGAACGGGCCGCCGCCGAGCCGGTGCAGCGCGACGGCCATCGCCACCGCCTCGGCGGCGGTGAGGTTGACCGGCGGCAGGGTGTGCGCGCGGTCGACGACGTACCCGCCGGTGCGCCCCGGCTCGGCCCAGATCGGCACCCCGGCCTGCTGCAACGCGCCGATGTCGCGCTCGATGGTGCGGGAGCTGACCTCGAAGCGCCCGGCGAGCCACCGGGCGCTGCGCGGCCGGGGCGACACCGCCCGCAACTCCTCCACCAGGGCGTAGAGACGGTCCGTCCGGTTCACCCCGGGGACGCTACGCCACGGCTGCGACACCGAAGGTCTAGGCGATGCAGGCGCAGACGATCAGGGCGGCCCCGAAGTGGGTGGCGGCGCTGACCTTCGCCGCCGGGTGGGTCTCGTCGGCGGCGATGATCTGCCCCAGCCGACCCGGGGTGAGCAGGTCCAGCACGACGAAGGCCAGCGCCATGATGCCCAGCCCGATCAGCCCGAAGATGACCGTCGAGGCGAGCCCCTTGGCGAAGTCGTGGTAGCTGGTGAGGATCGCGGTGAAGACGATCCCGGCGATGCCGAGCTGGTTGGCGGCGAGCAGCAGGGCCGCGTTCCCGTTACGGCGTACCCAGATCAGCTCCCGCAGCCGGCCGGGGGTGAGCAGGTCGACCAGGCCGAAACCGGCGGCCATCAGCGCCACCCCGACGACCCCGAACACCACGCTCTGCCAGGCTCCGCTGAGCAGGTCCTCCAGCACCGACTGCCTCCCGACCACCGACGGCCGGCGGGGGTGCCGGCACGGGTGACCGAGACGATAGCCCCACCGTGCCAGCCCCGGCAGCCCCGAGGGTCACAGGGACAGGTACCGCTGCCGCTCGTACGGGGTGACCTCGCGGCGGTACTGCTCCCACTCGGCGCGCTTGTTGCGCAGGAAGAAGTCGAAGACGTGCTCGCCGAGCACCTCGGCGATCAGTTCGGAGCCGGCCATCACGTCGATCGCCTCGGCGAGGTTCTCCGGCAGCGCCTCGTACCCCATCGCCTTGCGCTCGGCGGCGGTCAGCGACCAGACGTCGTCCTCGGCCCCCGGGGGCAGCTCGTAGCCCTCCTCGATGCCCTTGAGGCCGGCCCCGAGCAGCACCGCAAAGGCCAGGTACGGGTTGGTCGCCGAGTCCAGCGAGCGGACCTCCACCCGGGCCGAGTTCGGCTTGCCGTACGCCGGCACCCGAACCAGCGCGGACCGGTTGAGGTGACCCCAGCAGACGTACGCCGGGCTCTCGGTGATCCGGTCCGGCAGCGCCTGCGGGAAGAGCCGCTTGTACGAGTTGACCCACTGGTTGGTGACGGCGGTGTACTCCCGGGCGTGCATGAGCAGCCCGGCGATGAACGACTTCGCCACCTTCGACAGCTTCATCGGGTCACCGGCGTCGTGGAACGCGTTGCGTTCCCCCTCGAACAGCGACAGGTGGGTGTGCATGCCGCTGCCGGGCTGGTCGGTGAAGGGCTTCGGCATGAAGGTGGCCTGCACGCCGGTGGAGAGCGCTACCTCCTTGACCACGTGCCGGAAGGTCATGATGTTGTCGGCGGTGGTCAGCGCGTCGGCGTAGCGCAGGTCGATCTCCTGCTGGCCGGGGGCGACCTCGTGGTGGCTGAACTCCACCGAGATGCCGATCCGCTCCAGCGCCAGCACCGCCTGCCGGCGGAAGTCGCGGGCCACCGCGTGGGTGGTGTGCTCGAAGTAGCCGCCGGTGTCCACCGGGACCGGCACCGCGCCGTCCAGCGGGCCGTTCTCCAGCAGGAAGAACTCGATCTCGGGGTGGGTGTAGAAGGTGAACCCCTTGTCGGCGGCCTTGGAGAGCATCCGGCGCAGCACGTGCCGGGGGTCGGCCCAGGACGGGCCGCCGTCGGGGAGCAGGATGTCGCAGAACATCCGGGCGCTCTCGCCGCTGACCCCGCCCTCGAAGGGGAAGACCTGGAAGGTGGTCGGGTCGGGCATGGCGACCATGTCCGACTCGAAGACCCGGGCGAAGCCCTCGATCGCCGAGCCGTCGAAGCCGATCCCCTCGTCGAAGGCCGCCTCCAGCTCGGCGGGAGCCACCGAGACGCTCTTGAGCGTGCCCAGCACGTCCGTGAACCACAGCCGGACGAACCGGATGTCGCGCTCTTCCAGCGTGCGGAGGACGAACTCCTGCTGACGGTCCACTTCCACTCCTCGCGACACTGTTGTCCGCCACCGGCCTGGTCGAGGCGACCTGACCGCCCAGTCTCCATTGACCCCGTTACGCAGACGTTACGCGACCCTTCGGCGCGGCGTCCCGGGGTGTCCCACGCCCACCGGTACCGCCCGGCCGACGTGTCGGGGCCACCCTACTGGGGCAAGATGAGGTCATGCCCACCCTGCGTCTCGCACTCTGCCAGGTCAACCCGGCCGTTGGCGATCTTGCCGGTAACGCCGACCTGATCCGTTCCTGGACCCGCCGCGCCGCCGACGCCGGCGCGCACCTCGTCGCGTTCCCGGAGATGGTGCTGACCGGGTACCCGGTGGAGGACCTGGTCTTCCGCCGGTCGTTCGTGGCGGCGTCGCAGGCCGCCCTGCGCCGCCTCGCCACCGACCTCGCCGCGGACGGCCTGGGCGAGGTCGCGGTCGTCGTCGGGTACCTGGACGCCGACGGCCCGCCGCAGGTCAGCGGGGACGCCGAGCCGGGGCGGGGGGCGCGCAACGCCGCCGCGCTGCTGCACGGCGGCACGGTGGCGACCACCTACTTCAAGCACCACCTGCCCAACTACGGCGTCTTCGACGAGGACCGCTACTTCGTCTCCGGGGACACCCTCAGCGTGGCCCGGGTCGGCGGGGTGGACGTGGCCCTGACCATCTGCGAGGACCTGTGGCAGGCCGGCGGCCCGTTCGCGGTGGCCCGCGCCGCCGGGGTCGGGCTGGTGGTCAACATCAACGGCTCGCCGTACGAGCTGAACAAGGACGACGTCCGGCTGCCGCTGGTGCGCCGCCGGGCCGCCGAGGCCGGGGCGACCATCGCGTACGTGAACATGATCGGCGGCCAGGACGAGCTGGTCTTCGAGGGCGACTCGATGATCGTCACGCCGGACGGGACCCTGCTCACCCGGGCCCCGCAGTTCGTCGAGCACCTGGTCGTGCAGGACGTGGAGCTGCCGGCGGCGAGCGGGCCGGCGACCACCGACGGCGAGCTGCCCGACGGGATGCGGGTGACCCGGGTCACGGTCAGCGAGGAGCTGCCCGCCCCGACCGGCCCGGCCGCCCGGGGCGAGATCATCGAGCCGGTGGCCGACGAGGCGGAGGTGTGGCAGGCCCTGGTGCTGGGCCTGCGCGACTACGTCGACAAGAACCGCTTCCCCTCGGTGGTGCTCGGCCTCTCCGGCGGCATCGACTCGGCGGTGGTCGCCGCCCTGGCGGTGGACGCGCTCGGCCCGCAGCGGGTGGTCGGGGTGTCGATGCCCAGCCAGCACTCCTCGGAGCACTCCCGGGAGGACGCGGCCGAGCTGGCCAAGCGCACCGGGCTGGACTTCCGGGTGGAGCCGATCCAGCCGATGGTGGACACCTTCCTGGCCAACATGTCGCTGTCCGGGGTGGCGGTGGAGAACCTCCAGGCCCGGGTCCGGGGCGTGATCCTGATGGCGCTGTCGAACCAGGAGAGCCCGCTGGTCCTCACCACCGGCAACAAGAGCGAGCTGGCGGTGGGCTACTCCACCCTGTACGGCGACTCCGTCGGCGGGTTCAACCCGATCAAGGACGTGTGGAAGACGCTGGTCTGGCGACTGGCGAAGTGGCGCAACGCCGAGGCCACCCGGCGCGGGGACACCCCGCCGATCCCGGAGAACTCGATCGGCAAGCCGCCCAGCGCCGAGCTGAGCCCCGGGCAGCTCGACAGCGACACCCTGCCCGACTACGACGTGCTCGACCCGATCCTGATCGGGTACGTCGACGGCGACCTGGGCCGGGACGGGCTGGTCGAGTCCGGCCACGACCCGGCGGTGGTGGACAAGGTCCTGCGGATGGTGGACACCGCCGAGTACAAGCGCCGCCAGTCCGCCCCCGGCACGAAGATCTCGATGAAGGCCTTCGGCCGGGACCGGCGGCTGCCGATCACCAACCGGTGGCGCGAACGCGGCTGAGTGACATCCTCCACTGCCGCCTGTCACCGTCGCGCCGACGGTGTGACGATGACGGCGGAGCCCGGGGACCGCGCCAGCGGCCTCGAGGAAGGAGACAGTCATGGTGGAGTCCACGCCGACCGGCCTGACGCCGGACGGTTCCGCGTCGACCGCCCCGGCGGAGGTGACCGCCCTCTACGGGGGGCCGGTCACCCGCCGGGTCCGTACCCGCGACCTGCTCGCCGCCAAGGAGCGCGGCGAGCGCTGGCCCATGCTCACCTCGTACGACCAGTACACGGCGTCGATCTTCGACTCGGCCGGGGTGCCGGTGCTGCTGGTGGGCGACTCGGCGGCGAACAACGTCTTCGGCTACGACACGACGGTGCCGGTCACCGCCGACGAGCTGTTGCCGCTGGTCCGGGCGGTGGTCCGGGCCACCCGGCACGCGCTGGTCGTCGGTGACCTGCCGTTCGGCTCGTACGAGGAGGGCCCGACGCAGGCGCTGCGCACCGCCGTCCGGTTCATGAAGGAGGGCGGCTGCCACGCCGTCAAGCTGGAGGGCGGTCGCCGGTACGTGGAGCAGGTCGCCGCGATCACCGGAGCCGGCATCCCGGTGATGGCGCACGTCGGGTTCACCCCGCAACGGGAGCACACCATCGGCGGCTACCGGGTGCAGGGGCGCGGCGACGCCGCCGAGGAGGTGCTCGCCGACGCGCGGGCGGTCGCCGAGGCGGGCGCGTTCGCGGTGGTGCTGGAGATGGTGCCGGGCGAGGTGGCGAAGCGGGTCACCGCCGAGCTGGAGATCCCGACCGTCGGCATCGGCGCCGGCCCCGACACCGACGCGCAGGTGCTGGTCTGGCAGGACATGGCCGGTCTGCGTACCGGGAAGGCCCCGCGCTTCGTGAAGCGCTACGCCGACCTGGCGGGCGCCCTGTCCCAGGCGGCGCGCACCTTCGCCGACGAGGTACGCGGCGGCGGGTTCCCGGCGGCCGAACACACCTTCTGAGCCGCCCGGCCGGCGGCCCCGGCCGTCCGGGGCCGCCGGCCGGCCAGCCGTGCGGACGGGGCAACCGGACCGCGCCGCATCGGATAGGGTCCGCACCCGTGAAACGAATGCGCAGTTTTGTTCTGGTGTTTTCCTGTGTCTCCCTGCTGGCCCTCACCGCCTGCGGTGGCGAGGAGGACGCGACCCCGGCCGCAGCCGGCACCACCACCCCGGCCACCTCCGCCGCCCCGGCCACTTCCGCCGCCGCTCCATCCTCGGCCCCGGCGGCCGACTCGAAGAGCGACAAGGAGGTCTGCGAGGCGGCGCAGAAGGCCGCCACCGAGAGCACCGAGGCCCTCGTCAAGACCGCGATGGCCGGTACGGAGCCAGCCCCGGAGAAGGTCAAGGAGTTGCTGACCGGCATGTCGGAGAAGCTGTCCGAGGCGATGGCCGGTGGCAAGCCCGACAGCGCGGTGGTCACCGCCCTCACGGCCGTCACCACGCAGATCGACAAGGCGGCGGCCGCCAGCGATCCCCTGTCGGCCATGGACACCCCGACCAACGAGAAGGCGGGCAAGGACTTCACGGCCGCGTGCAAGAAGGTCGGCGTCACCGTCAACTTCTGACGGCCGGCCCATCAGGTGCGGCCCCGGACAGGACGGACGGCGGGGCCGCACCGTGGGCGGGACGGGTTTGCCGCCCGTTCAGGGGCCCTTCGACCGTCCTTCATGGAATCCGATATCGTTCCCGCCCGTGATTCGATTCCGTGCTTTTCCCGTCGCCCTTGCCTGCGCCACCCTTCTGACCCTCACCGCCTGCGGCGGCGAGGACACCTCGGACTCGGCCGCCCCGGCCGCCACCTCCTCCTCGGCCGCCCCGGCCGCCGCGACCCCGGCCGCGCAGACCGTGAGCGACAAGGAGCTCTGCGAGGCCGTGCAGCGGACCAGCGCCGAGATGCGGGACAAGCTGACGGCGGCGGTGACCAAGGCCGCGACCGACGAGAGCGCGCTGACGACGGCGACCAAGGAGATCATGACCGAGCTGGAGCAGAAGCTCTCCGCCCTGGTCCCCACGGGCGGCGCGGACAGCGAGGTCGCCCCGGCCCTGAAGGTGGTCGCCGCCGACCTCGGCAAGACCGCCAAGGCGGCGGACCCGGCGGCGGTCGCCGACGACCCGGCCGCGGAGAAGGCCGGCAAGGACCTCGACGCCGCCTGTAAGAAGCACGGCGTCACCGTCAGCCTCTGACGACCGGTTCCACCGGACGCGGCCCCGTCGGCATGCCGGCGGGGCCGCAACGTGCACACCCGGCCCCGGCCGGGCCGGACCACCCGCCGACGCGGGTGACTCAGCCGGGCCGGACCACCCGCCGGCGCGGGTGACTCAGAGGTCGGTGACCCGGATCCCGGCGTGGGTCTTGTACCGCTTGTTGATGGCGATCAGGTTGGCGGTGAACGCCTCGATCTGGTGGGCGTTGCGCAGCCGGCCCGCGTACACCCCGCGCATGCCGGGAATCCGGGCGGCGAGCGCCCCGACCACCCCGACCAGGTCCCGTTCCTCGGTGCAGATGAGCACGTCCAGCTCGATCCGGTCGATCGTCGGGTCGGCCAGCAGCGGCGCGCTGACGTGGTTGAACGCGGCGCAGACCCGGGAGTCGGGCAGCAGCGCGGCGGCCTGCTGCACGGCGCTGCCCTCGGCGACGGTGAGCGCGTACGGGCCCTGCTTGTCGAAGCCGAGCGGGTTCACGCAGTCGACGACGATCTTGCCGGCGAGCGGCTCGGCCAGGGCGGCCACGGTGGCGGCGTGCCCGTCCCACGGCACCGCGACGATCACGACGTCGCTGCGCCGGGCCACCTCGACGTTGTCGCCGCCGTCGACCCCGGCACCGGCCGGCACCCCGGGCAGGGCGGCGATCTCCCGCGCCGCCTCGACGGCCCGCTCGGCGGACCGGGACCCGATCAGGACGGTCTGCCCCGCGCGGGCGAACCGGTAGGCCAGCCCCCGCCCCTGGTCGCCGGTCCCGCCGATGATGCCGACGGTCAGCCCGGACACGTCGGGCAGCGTGCTCGCGTCATATGCCATCCGGACATCCTCGCAAAACCCACCCCACCCCGGCACCCACCCCGCCCGCCCCCGCGCGATCCCTGCCCCCGCTTCCCGCGTCCCCCGCCCTCGCCCTCGCCCTCGCGATCTTGCACTTTGGATCCACGACAATTCCGTTATGCCCCCTTTGCCTGGGCGGCAACTGCAAGATCGCGGGGGCACCGGGGCACCGGGGCACCGGGGCACCGGGGCGCGGGGTACCGGGGGCGGGCGGGGCAGTGGGGCGGGTCAGGGGTGGGTGAAGAGGGTGGTGCGGGTGGTGGGGTCGGCGGTGACCAGGCGTACCCGGATGCGGTCGCCGAGCGGCAGCTCACCGGTGCAGCGGGCGCGGACCGGCGGGTCGTCCAGCGCCACGGTGCCGCCGGGGCGGCGACCGGGTCGCCCGTTCGACGGGGCGGTGACGTCCAGGACCGCCGCGTCGAAGGTTTCCCCCACCCGGTGTTCGAGCAGGACCGCCTCGGCCAGCTCGATCGCGCCCCGGCTGGCGGCGCCGGCGGCGCGGTCGGTCGACGCCATCACCTCGGGCAGCCGGGGCAGGGCCGCCCGGACGTGGTCGGGCACCGGGCGGCCGGCGTGCAGGGCCAGGCAGACCTCGGTGGCGTACCGGTCGGCCAGCCGCCGCAGCGGCGCGGTGACGTGGGCGTACGCGGCGGCCACCCCGCCGTGTTCGGGCTGCTCCGGCCGTTCCCCGTCGAAGGCGGTGTACGCGGCGCCGCGCATCAGCTCGGCCGCCTGGTCGATGAAGGCGGCGGCCCGGGGCTGGGCGGGGTCCAGCCCGGCCAGCACCTCCCCCACCGCCGTGCCCTCCGGCCAGGCCACGCCCAGCGGGGCGGCGGCGGCGCGGAGCCGCTGCACCGCCTCGGGCCTGGGCGGGGGCATCGTCCGCACCAGCCCGATCCGGCCGGCGAGCATCACCTCGGCGGCGGCCATCCCGGTGAGCAGGGAGATCTGCGCGTTGTGCTCCTCCATCGGCACCGGTGCCCGCAGGACCAGCCGCCAGCCGTCCCCGTCGGGCTCGACGTCCTGCTCGGGCAGGGGCAGGTTGATCGCGCCCCGGCGCAGGCCACGGGCGGTCAGCAGGGTGCCCAGCTCCGGTAGGAGGGCGATCGGCTCGGGCAGCCGACCGGCGTCGGCGGCGGCCTGCACCCCGGGGTAGTCGAGTTGGGCGCGGCTGCGGACCCGGGCGCGGGCCAGCTCGACCGCGACGGTGCCGCCGTCGGCGTCGAGGTCGATTGTCCACACCACGGCGGCCCGGTCGACGTCGGGCAGCAGGCTCGCCGCGCCCTCGCTGAGGGTGTGCGGGTGCAGCGGTACGTTCCCGTCCGGCAGGTACACGGTCTGCCCCCGCCGCCAGGTCTCCTCCTCCAGCGCGCCGCCGGGCCGGACGTGGGCGGCCACGTCGGCGATCGCGTACCGCACCCGGTAGCCGCCGCCGGGCCGGCGGCTGAGGTGCATCGCCTGGTCGAGGTCGCGGGACCCGACCGGGTCGAGGGTGACGAACGGTACGTCGGTCCGGTCGTCGATCCCGGTGGGCAGCGGCGCGGCGGCGGCCTCGTCGGCCTCCCGTTGCGCGGCGGACGGAAACTCCTCGGGCAGCCCCAGTTCGCGCCGGAGCGCGCCGAAGTCGATGCGGGGTGCCAGTACCCGTCGGATGACCACGGACCAATCCTGGCAGCGCCGGGCGTGATCCGCCTACCCGGACGTGGGCGGAACACATCGCGGGGGGCG
>NZ_LRQV01000028.1 GCF_001567585.1 Micromonospora rosaria | reverse complement strand
CGTCGGCCGGACCCTCCGCGCCGCCGTCCGCGCCGCCGTCCTGCTGGCCCGGGGTCGCCCCGCCGTCGGCCGGACCCTCCGCGCCGCCGCCGGTGTTGGTCCTGATGTCGTCGTCGTTGAGTGCCATCGGTGCTCCCTCGGGTGTGCCGCCCCGCCATCGGTCGGGGGTTCGTCGTGCGGCGGGTGGTACCCCACGCACGATCTTCTCTAACCCTCCCCACGGTAGACGTCGGGCGGGGCCGGCACGGCCGGTTCGCCCCGGCCGGTGGGACGGGGCGAACCGGGGCGGTGGGTCCCCGCGATCAGCGCATCAGCCGGCTCAGGTCCTGTGGCATGGTGGACTTGACGTCCTCCCACTCCCCCTGGGTGACGTGCCGCTGGAGGGCGTCCAGCACCACCTGGACGACCCGCTCGACGCCGCCCTGCACGTCGTACGGGAAGCCCTGGCGCACCTCGTACAGGAAGTCGTCCCGGTTGAGCTTGACCGGCACGTCGGAGGGGCGCCACCCGTCGAAGTAGATGCCCCGCACCAGCACCGGCAACTGCGCGGCGAACTCGGCGCTCTCCTGCACCGGCAGCCGGTCCCGCAGCAGGTGCAGGACGGTCCGCAGCGCCGCGTACGACTGGTTGCGCTGCTCCTTCGGCCAGCCGTACGCCTGCTCGATCTCCTTGAGGATCAGGTTCGTCTTGTCCAGCGAGGACTCGAACGCGGACAGCATCTGCTCAGCCATCTCTCCACCCCCGTAGCTCCGTCGTCCACCGTCGGTCGTCGGCGCGGCGCGGCGGACCGGCGGGGCCGCGCCACTGCCGGGCCGGGTTGATCGGCCCGGGGCGGGCCACGCAGCGGTCTCCCCGGGTCGCCCCGACGACGTGCAGCACCCGGTCCCGCCGGCGCTCCGGTACGTCCCGAACCGTCATCTGGCGACACCTCCGGTCGGCGTTCACGGCCCCGCCAGGCGCGGCGGACCCCGGACACCGTCATCGTCGGCGGCGACCGGGTGAGGCCACCTCACCCGGTACGGGTGAACCGTGCCGAGGACGGTGGTCGGACTACCGTGGACGGATGCGGCACCCCACGGGCGAGTCGACGGCGAAGCCGGCGGCGGGCTTCACCCACCCGGAGGTCGGGGCCACCCGGGACCGGGTGCTGCCCGCCGGTTACCGGCACGTGCACCGGGACGTCCCGGTCGGCACCGGCCGGGAGGCGTTCGTCCGGGCGGCGGACGGCCTGCTGGGCTGGCGGATGCACCGGGGCGCCGGGCTGGCGGTGACCGCCACCGGGCGGCGGGCGGTCGCCGGCGCGGTGGTGCTCCTGCACGTCGGTCGGGCGCCGCTGCGCCTCACCGTCCCCTGCCGGGTGGTATACGTGGTTGACGCGCCGGACCAGCGGGGTTTCGCGTACGGGACCCTGCCCGGCCACCCGGAGCAGGGCGAGGAGTTGTTCACCGTCCGGCTGACCCGGGGCGGGGACGTCCGGGTCCGGATCCGGGCGTTCTCCCGGCCGGCCACGGCGCTGGCCCGTGCCGGGGGTCCGGTGACCCACCTGGTGCAGGAGTACGTCACCGACCGGTACCTGCGGGCCCTGCGCCGGCTGGCGGGCGGCGGGGACGCGCGCGCCCGGCGGTGACGGCGCTCAGCCGTCGCCGAGCAGGCCCTGCAGGTACTCACCGTTGCGCTGGGCGTAGTCCCGGAGGCAGTTGTTGAACAGGACGTGGGTCTGCGCGGCGGAGTCGGCCAGCTCGCGCAGCCTCGGGGCCCACTGGCGCAGTTCCCGGTCGCGGTACCGGTAGCCGAACTTCTCGTGGATGTCCCGGCTGGTCCACCGGTCGCTGTGCCCGTGGAAGCGGACCATCGCCAGGTCGGCGGTGGCGGCCAGCACCGGCGGCACCGACGAGCGGTGCCCCTGCGGCATGTCCACACAGACGTAGGGCAGGTCGTGTCCGCGCAGGAAGTCCAGCGTCTCCTGCTGGTTGTCCCCGGCGAACCAGGAGGCGTGCCGGAACTCGACGGCCGGTCGCAGCGGCCGGCACCGGGCGGCCACCTCCAGCAGGTACTGCTTGTTGTCCCGCCGGAGGGTGAACCAGGGCGGGAACTGGAACAGCAGCGCGCCCAGCCGGCCCGCCGCCACCAGCGGGTCCAGCGCGGACAGGAACCGCGTCCAGACCTCCTCGTACGCCTGCCGGGGCAGGTCGTCGGGGTAGAGGTGGCGTTTGTCCGTCTCGGGGCGCAGGTCCTTGTAGAGCGCGCCGACCCGGGTCGGGTGCCCGGTCAGCAGGCTGAACGCCTTGATGTTGAAGGTGAAGTGCGCCGGGGTCCGTGCCACCCACAGCCGGGCGGTCCGCTCGGCGGGCGGCGCGTAGTAGGTGGCGTCCACCTCGACGATCGGGAACCGTCGGGCGTACCAGGCCAGCCGCTTCTCCGGGGTGTCGGCGGTGGCCGGGTACCAGCCGGACTCCAGCAACGTCCGGTCGGTCCAGGACGCGGTGCCCACCTTGATCTCGCCCATGTCGAGGGGTCCACCACGTCCCGGCCGGCCGGTGTCCGGGGCGGGGCTCAGGCGGCCCGCCGCTCCCGGGTCTGCTTGCAGGTCACACAGGACGTGGCGGAGGGGAAGATCTCCAGCCGCTCCACCGGGATCGGCACGGTGCAGCCCTCGCAGAACCCGTAGGTGCCCTCGTCGAGGCGGGCCAGCGCGTGCTCGAACTGGGCCCGCCGGTCCAGGATGGTGCGCAGCAGCGACTGCGCGGTGTCCCGTTCGGCCGTCTTGGTACCGCTGTCGGCCTGGTCGTCGCCGGCGGTGTCGCCGACCTCGACCAGCCGCAGCACCTGGCTCTGCTGCACCGCCTGCTCGTACTCCGCGGACAGCTCGTCGTAGCGGGCCTTGAGGGCGAGCCGGATCTGGTCGACCTCGGCCTCGGGCCGGGCCGTGCCAACGGTGTCGTGGACGAGCATCGCTGCCTGCCTTTCGTACGCGCCGGGCGCTCCCGGGCGGCCGGGTTGTTGGTCCCCGGCTGCGGTCCGTGTCCGGTGCTGACGTGATCAACAGCCCCGGTGAGCCGGCCGAGTACCCAGCCGGTCGGGCCGCCAAACCAGGGTCAGCGGGAATTCACCGGTTCCACCAACGCCGGGCGGTCCGGGTGGTCGACGCGGAGCACCACGTCGGCGAAGGAGGCCGGGGCGACCTCCGTGGCGTACCGGTCGAACGCGGGCAGGGTCCAGCGCTGGTCGTCGGGGGTCCGTCGGGCCAGCGCGGCCGGGGAGAGTTCCAGGTGGACGGCGAGGTCGAAGGGGAGCCCACCACCGAGCAGCAGTCCCCCGCTGACCAGGACGATCCCGCCCGGCGGCAGGTCCAGGTAGGCGGCGCGGGCGGCCCGGTCGGTCCGGGCGTCCCAGAGCGCCGGCAGCAGTCGGCCGCTGCCCTGCGGGCCGGCCGGGTCGAGCACCTCGCGGCGCAGCCCGGCCTCGTCGGTCCAGGCGTCGTAGTAGGAGTCGGGGTTGGTCCGGCCGAACTCCAGCCGGACCGAGGCGGGCCGCAGGAAGTCGGCGGTGCGCACGTGCAGCACCGGGCGGCCCCGGGCCCGCAGCGGGTCGACCAGGGCGGCGGCGAGCCGCTCCGGCTCGGCGGCGGGAGCGCCGTCGACGGCCACCCGCAGCCGTCCGGGCACTGTCGTGTCGGCGAGCCGGTCGGTCAGCTCGGCGACGAGCCGGTCGGGCGAGATCGGACGTACGCGCATGACGGCCATGGTGCCCGGCACACCGTGCGTGCGGCGGGCCGGTCGGTGCGGCCGGGTCGGTTGTGGCGGCCGGCCCAGGGGATGCGGCGGGCTCAGCCCGCTGCGGTCGGCCCAGCCGGTACGGCGGGCTCAGCCGGTGCGGTCGATGGTGACCCGGGCGTCGTCGGCCAGCCGGTACCCGACGCCGTAGACGGTGGTGACCAGGGGCACGTCCACGCCCACCTTGCCGCGCAGCCGGCGCACGTGCACGTCGACCGTGCGCACCCCGGCGTGCTCGTACCCCCAGACGGCGTTGAGCAGTTGCAGCCGGGTGAAGACCCGACGGGGGTGGGCGACCAGGTGCAGCAGCAGGTCGAACTCCAGCCGGGTCAGCGGCAGCGGCTCGTTGTCGCGCAGCACGGAGCGGGACGAGGCGAGGATGTGCAGGGCCGGGGTAGCCGGGGTGAGCGGGCGGGCGCCGGACCGGCTGGCGGGCACCGTCTCGGCCCGCCGGTCGGCGGCGGCGCCGCTGCTGGTGACGGTGCACTCGCCCCGCTCCATCAGCTCCCGGGCCGCCTCGATCAGCCGACGGGCCGGCCCGGTCAGCGACTCCTCGTTGGCCAGGGGAATGGAGAACGTGAGGGTGAGCACGGGAGCCGAACTGGTGGCCGGGCGGCGCTGGCCGCCGGGGGGACGGCCCGGTACCGCGGGTTGGGACGTATGCCATCCGGCGCGCGACGAAGCGGGGCTGACCGACATGGTCCTCCTTGGCTGGTGCGGGTTATCTCCCCACGGCCCGGGACGCCGCTGCATCGATGCTTCCCGGCGCCCGTGCGAGGGTCAAGTGCCGGCTACGTTGCATGACTGTGACAATTGACGAACACACCGGAGCCGACTGCTCGCTCTGCGTACGAGGCCAGATGATTACAGCAGAGTCGTCAACGTGAACGGACCGGGGGGTACCCCCACGCCGTGGAACCCCCCGCCCACCAGGTGAGACACCGGTCGGGACACGGGTGGGCGCCCCGGAACCGGTGGCTCCGGAACGCCCACGACGTGCCGCCGACTGTCACATCCGACGGTCGATACTGATCCGCGCCTCGTCGGCGATGCGGTAGCCGACCCCGTGCACGGTGGTGACCAACGGGGTGTCCCCGCCGAGCTTCGCCCGCAGCCGGCGCACGTGCACGTCCACGGTGCGGGCCACGGCGTGCTCGTAGCCCCAGACGTTGCTCAGCAACTGCAACCGGGTGAAGACCCGACGGGGGTGCTCGGCGAGGAAGAGCAGCAGGTCGAACTCGATCCGGGTGAGCGAGACCTCCCGCCCGCCCTGGTACACGGTGCGCAGTCCGACCTGGATGCGCAGCGCGTCGGGGTGCTCGACGGCCGGTTCCGGCCCGGCCTGCGCCGGCCGGGGGCCGGGCAGGGCCGGCGCGACGGGCGGCGGCTCGGTGGCGGCCGGCACGCCCGTCGTCGCCTCCCCGGCGGCGGCCAGCTCGTGCAGCAACTCGACGAGCCGGGCCAACCCCGGGCTCAGCGGGCCGGGTGTCAGGTTCACGGTGACGGTGAGCGTCGAGGTGGACCGGGGCCGCACCGCCGCGACCCGGTCGGTGCGACGGCCCGGTGACTGCGGGCGCGACGAGATGGCGACGACGGACATGGAGCCTCCTGGAGATGGCGGTGCCGTCCGCCACGCCCGGTGAAGCGTGGCGGTCAGCGGCGGAACGCCGGACCGGCGGTCACCGGCGACGCGACAGACGGGGAGCGGTGGACCGGGGCGGGGCCGAGGGCGGGCAGCCCGGCGATCCGCCAGGCGACGAAGCCACCGACCACGTCGGTGGCGCGGTGCAGGCCGAGGTCCTGGAGCGCGGCGGCGGCCAGGGACGAGGTGTAGCCCTCCTGGCAGATGATCACCACGGCCAGGTCGTAGTCGGTCACGTTCGGCAGCCGGGCGGAGCAGCGCGGGTCGAACCGCCACTCCAGCACGTTGCGCTCGACGATCAGCGAGCCCGGCACGGTGCCGTGCGCGGCGCGCTGGGCGGCGGGGCGGATGTCGACGAGCACCGCCCCGCCCCGGTACGCCAGATGGGCCTGCTCGGGGTCGAGCCGGCGCAGCCGGGTGCGGGCGGCGGCGAGGATCTGGTCGATCCCCCGGGAACCTGGTGGCGGTGGACAGGAGGCCGCAGGGGTGTCGGTGTGCGTCATCATCGGATCCTTTCCTGACGGCGGGTGGGGCGCTCCGGCGGGTGCGGGTGGTCGGCTCACCACGCCACGCCCGCCTCGGCCACCTCCGCGACCCGCAGCCGGCCGTCGGCGAGGTGGTAGCGGGTCATCCGGCGCAGCGCGGGGCGGTAGACGTGCACGCTCACCGCCGGCTCGTCGCCCCGGTTGGTCACCAGGTGGACGTGCCGGGGGCCGAAGCGCCGGCCCGCGCCGGCGGCGAGCCGGTGCGGACGCAGCACCCCGCCGCCGACCGTCTCCTCGGTGAGCACTCCGGAGACCACGAGGAAGGCGCCCGACGATCCGCCGTGGTCGTGCAGGTCGGTGCCCTGACCGGGCAGCCAGCTCAACGCCCACACCTCGTGGTCGTCGGCGACCGCCAGCCGGGAGTACCACCGCTGCACCGGGTCGTAGCACACCGGTGTCGGCCAGGTGTGCGGCGCGGCGGCGTACCGGCGGGCGATGGCGAGCAGGTCGGGGTCACGCTGGCGGATGCTGATCATGTCGGTCCTCGCGGAGCGGAGCTGTGCTTGCCGCACCAGCTTAGTGGGCAAAACCTATAGACTTAGTAGGGAATACCACATGCCGGGACGACTGTCCAGTCGACACGACGGGCGGCGCGGCGGCCCCGGAGCCCGCCCCGGGCCGCGCCGCCGCCCCGGCGCACCGGTCACGGGCCCGCCGGGGCCCTGGTCAGGCCCGGACGACCGGCGGCCCCACCCGGTACCCGGGCACCGACGGCCAGCGCACGGTGAGCAGCACCGACTCCCGTTCCGCGTACCAGGTGTGGTCCACCCCACGGCCCCAGACGACGTAGTCGCCGGCGGCGGCGAGCAGCACCGTCCGGTCCGGCAACTCCACCCGGAACCGTCCACTGACCAGCACCAGCAGCGTGGTACGCCGCTCCCCCGTCGCCCAGCGTTCCCGGGACTCGCCGGCCCGGTGCACGCCCCACTTCACCTCGACGTCGGCGCTGTGTCGCACCTCACCGGCGGGCATGAAGTGGCCGAGCAACCAGCCGCCGTTCGTCGCGCCGTCCACTCCGGCGTTGCCGACGTACACCGTCTCGTCCATGATCCTCCCGGCTTCCGGGCTGGGACCGTACCAGGGGACTAGCCTGGGTCGGTGAGCGACGAACTCGACACTGAGGCGCTGGCCTTCGCCCACCGGATGTTCGACCTGGCCCGCGCCGGCAGCACCGGTGAACTGGCCGGGCAGATCGATGCCGGCCTGCCCGTCGACCTGACCAACGACAAGGGCGACACGCTGCTGATCCTGGCGGCGTACCACGCCCGTCCGGACACTGTCGCGGCGCTGCTGGCCCGCGGCGCGGACCCGCGCCGAATCAACGACCGGGGGCAGAGCGCGCTGGCCGCCGCGGTCTTCCGGCGCGACGCCGAGGCGGTGCGGGCCCTGCTGGCCGCCGGCGCGGACCCGGAGCACGGCGACCCGTCCGCCGTCGACACCGCCCGCTTCTTCGACCTGCCGGAGATGCTCGCCCTGCTCCGCGCCGGCTGACCGCCGCCCGGCGGGTCGCGCCGCACCCGGTCCGCGCGCCCGTGCCCCGGCCGGTCCGCGCGGCGGTCGCCGGTGGACGGGGCCGGTCTCCGGTATACAGAGTGCGTGGAGGATCCCGTACCGGAGCAGATGCGCGCCGCCGGCACAGCGCTGCTGGCGGCGGTGGACGGCCCCGCCGGCGAGCGCGCCCGGTACGCCTTCACCGACGACGCCGCCCGACGCTGGCTGGAGTACCGGCCCCGGCCCCGGCCCGGGGTCTGCCTGGCCGACCTGGACCCGGCCGGGCGCAAGGCCGCCCACCGGTTGCTGGCCACCGCGCTGAGCCCGGCCGCGTACGCCCAGGCGATGGCGGTCGTCGCGCTGGAGGAGGTGCTGGACCGGGCGGAGGGCTGGCGACGCGGCCGGCACAGCGGCGACTACTGGGTGGCCGTCTTCGGTGACCCCGCGCGCGACGACCGCTGGGCCTGGCGGTTCGAGGGGCACCACCTGTCGGTGAGCATGACCGTGGTGGACGACCAGGTCTCCCCCGCCCCGATCTTCCTCGGCGCGAACCCGGCCACGGTCCGGCACGGCGGCCGAACGGTGCTGCGTCCTCTGGGCCCCGAGGAGGACCTGGCCCGCACCCTGCTGGAGACGATGGGCCCGGCCGGACGGGCCGCCGCGATCGTCGCCGACGAGGCCCCGGCGGACATCGTCAGCGCCACCCGACCGACGGCGCCCGGCCCGATCGAACCGCTCGGGGTGCCGGCGACCCGCCTCACGCCGGGCGGGCGGGCCCTGCTCACCCACCTGGTCGCGCTCTACCTGGACCGGCTGCCCGTGGAGCTGGCGCAGCGGGAGGCCGCCCGGATCGACGGCGGCGAGCTGCACTTCGCCTGGGCCGGGTCGGAGGCGCCCGGGCGGCGGCACTACTACCGGGTACAGGGTGACGACCTGCTGATCGAGTACGACAACACCAGCCCCGACGGCAACCACGCGCACACCGTCCTGCGCCGCCCGGCCAGCGACTTCGGCGCCGACGTCCTCGCCGAGCACCGGGCCGCGGCCCACTGACCCGCGCCGCACCGACGGGGTCGCACGCAACCGGTGGCCCCGCGCGGATGGTGCGGTCAGAGCCGGATGGTGCGGTCAGCGGTGGTGGGTGTGGTCAGCGGCGGTGGGTGCGGTCAGAGGCGGTGGGTGCTCAGCTCCACGGTGGCGTCGACCCCGCCGATCGCCTCGAACGTGCCCGCCTCGGCCCGCCCGGACTCGAACTGCCGGACCAGCCGCGAGCCCAGCCCGACACCCACCGCGCCGACGGCGAGGGCGACCAGTTCGACGGCGAGCAGCGTCCCGGAGGCCCCCCGGTTCGACGCCTCCGCCCGGATCAGACAGGCCAGCAGGAAGAGGCCGGCCATCGCGGCGTTGACCAGGTTGAAGGTGACCGCGGTGCGCCGGGTGCGCCCGCCGGGCACGTCCCACAGGTCGACCATGCCGGCGACCGTGGCCAACGCGGCGGCGACCAGCGCGGCGACGGCGGTCCAGTAGCCCACCTCGCCGAGGAAGACCGGGCCGCCGGCGAGGTCGGCCAGGTCGAAGACGGTCGCACTGACGAAGAGCCCGAACGGGAACGTCACCAGCATCGGTTGGATCGGATGGCCGTGCACCCGCAGCCGGCTCTCCATCGTGTACCTCCCCAGGTATCGTCTCAGCCCACGACCTCTGGTGCTACCCGGGCACCGGATGGCGAAAACCGTGCCGGACCACCCCGACCAGGCCGACCGGACGGCCGGCGGGCCACGACAGCCGGCAGCGCGGACGGCCGGACACGGCCGGCGGCGCGGACCGGCCCGGTCAGCTCTCCCGGGGTCGGGAGACCGTGGCGACCAGCCGCTCGGCGACCTCGCGCAGCGGGATGTCCAGCGAGGAGGCGGCGCTGCGCAGCACCTCGAGGGCCTCGGGCGCGGGGCAGCCCCGCTGGGTCATGATCACCCCGATCGCCTGCCCCACCACCCCCTCGGTGAGCAGGGCCGCGTCGCTCTCCCCGGTCCGGGCGCTCTGCCGGGCCCGGTCCCGGACCGCCGCCAGGAGCAGACCGGCGTGCTCGGCGAGGAGCATCGCGGTGAGCTGCCGGCGCGCGGTCAGCACGTGCGGCCGGTCGGCGTACAGGTTGACCGCGCCGATCACGTGGTCGTCGACGTCCACCGGCGCGGCGACCACCCCGTGCACGCCCAGCGCCCGTGCCCGCCGGGTCCAGGCCGGCCAGCGGTCCTCGGCGGCGAGGTCGGCGGAGAGCACCATCTCCCGGCGGCGGATCGCGCTCATCGCCGGCGTGTCCGGCCCGTGTCGCAGGTCGTCGAGTTCGGCCAGCCTCGGCTCGGACCCGGCCACCCCGGCCGGCTCCCCGGCCCGCAGGGTGGTGAAGCCGCACCAGGTGACCCCCGGTACCGCGTCGCGGGCGACGCGGACCAGTCGGGTCAACGCCTCGTCGAAGTCGGTCACGGCGATCAGGCCGGCGGTCAGCTCGCGCAACAGCGCGGCCGTCTCCAACACGCCGAGGTTCTCCTCGAGCGGTTCTCGGATGTCCAGGTTCACCGCGCCGCGGCCCCCCACGTCACCGCGCTCCGCGCGGTACCGGCGTACGTTGCCCAGACCTGTGTCATGTCCCGCTCTCTTTCCCGACTGCTCGGACCCGGCCTACTACCCTCGCAGACATCGGTCGAAACAGTGGTAAAAGGGGCCCCGACCTGGCGGGAATGCGCTAGGTCGGGGCCCCGACGAGCAGATCAGCGGGCGGCGCTGAGCCGCCGGCCGACCGAGGCGATGAGCCGGTCGAGCTCGGAGCCGAACGGGTTGTCGTGCACCAGGTACGTCCAGGTGGCGCTCGGACGGACCAGCTTGGCGGCGTCCGGCTCCCAGTCCTCGTCGAACTCGGTCTCGGTGAAGGTCTCGATGGTCCGGCGTTCGATCTCCGGGACCAGGTTGTTGAAGGCGGGCACCGCCGCCCGGTGGAACTCGTCGAGCGGGTCCAGGCGGCCCAGCGCGCGCAGGTGCACGCCCTCCCGGACCTCGGAGAGCTCGGCCAGGTGCTCCGCCCAGAGCCGGTCGAGGTGGAACAGGGCGATCGACCGGGCCACCCGGGCGAGCAGGTCCTCGTCCATCTCGCCGGCCTTCTCCGGCTGACGGTCCAGCAGCATCAGCGCGGCCACGTCGCTGGTCAGCAGCCGCTCGCGGCGCTCGGCCAGGGCCTTGCGCTGCTGCTCGATCACCACGCTGTACCGCCAGGTGTTGCGGTGGATCTCGTGGTTGACGCCCTCGGCCACCCGCTGGGCGTGCTCTACCGCGTAGTCCACCTGGCTGTCGGTGACCAGGCCGTCGGCGTTCATCCGGGGTGAGGCCGGCACGGTGTCGCCGGCGTGCCGGACGACCAGGTCGTCCTCCAGGCTGACGAAGAAGACCGACCCGCCCGGATCGCCCTGCCGGCCGGCCCGGCCGCGGAGCTGGTCGTCGACCCGGCGGCTGTCGTGCCGGCCGCTGCCGATGACGTACAGGCCGCCGAGGTCGGCCACCCGTTCGCGGTCGGCCTGGTCGCTGCCGCCGAGGCGGATGTCCACGCCCCGGCCGGCCATCTGGGTGGAGACGGTGACCGCGCCGTACGCGCCGGCCTCGGCGATGATCGCCGCCTCCTCGTCGTCGTTCTTGGCGTTGAGCACCACGCTGGGCACCCCGGCGGTCTCCAGCGCGGCGGCCAGCCCTTCCGACTCCTTGACGTCGAGGGTGCCGACGAGCACCGGGCGGCCCGCCTCGTGGCAGCGCCGGATCTCGTCGACCAGCGCCTCCTCCTTCTCCGCCCGGGTGGCGTAGATGCGGTCCGGCTCGTCCTCCCGGATGCACGGGGTGTTCGGCGGGATCACCGCCACTTCCAGGGAGAAGAACTCCCGGAGCTGGTCACCGACGAGCACCGCGGTCGCGGTCATCCCGCACTTGCGCGGGTAGAGCCCGATGTACGCCTGCACCGCGACGGTGCCCAGCACCTCCCCCTCGGCGGTGGCGTCGAGCCCCTCCTTGGCCTCCACGGCCGCTTGGAGGCCGTCCGGCCAGCGGCGGCGCTGGGCGACCCGGCCGCGCATCTCGTCGATCAGCTCGACGGAGCCGTCCCGCACGATGTAGTCGACGTCGCGGTGCAGCAGGGCGTGCGCGTGCAGCGCCACGTTCACCGCGGAGAGCTGCGCGACGTGCTCCTCGGCGTACAGGTCGATGTCGCCCAGCTTGGCCTCGACGGCGGCCAGGCCGGCGCTGGTGAGCGCGGCGCTGCGGCCGTCCTCGGCGACGGTGTAGTGCGGGCCCTTGCGCAGCCCGCGCACCAGCGCGGCGGCGGCGTGCACCGGGTCCTGCTCACCGGCGACCGCGCCGGCGAGGACCATCGGCACCCGGGCCTCGTCGATGAGGATGGAGTCGGCCTCGTCGACGATGGCGGTGGACAGCGGCGGCTGGACCCGGTCGGCCAGGTCGGTGACGAGCTGGTCGCGGAGGAAGTCGAAGCCGGCCTCGCTGACCGCGACGTAGGTGACGTCCCGGGCGTACGCCTCCCGCCGCTCCTGCGGGGTGGACGCCTCGTTGACCCAGCCCACGGTGAGCCCGAGCAGGGTGTAGACCGGCTCCATCCACTCGGCGTCCCGGCGGGCCAGGTAGTCGTTGACGGTGAGCACGTGCACCGGCCCGTTGCCGAGCCGCACGTGCCCGTACGCGGCGATCGCGGCGGTGAGCGTCTTGCCCTCACCGGTGGCCATCTCGGCGACCTTGCCGGAGAGCAGCGCCATCGCGCCGAGCAGCTGCACGTCGTACGGGCGCTGGTCCAGACCCCGGCGGGCGGCCTCCCGGCCGATCGCGCAGATCTCCGGGTACCGCTCGGCCCGGCCGGCGGCCTCGGTCAACTCGGCGTCGTCGAGCGCGACGAGATCGTCCTCGCGCGCCTCGATCGCCGGCAGCAGCTTCTCCAGCGGGGCCAGGTCGACCGTGGTCCCCGGGCGCTGGAGGAACCGGCGGAACCTGGACTTCAACCGTTGCGACACACCCATGAGCCGCAACGGTACGCGACCCACGCCGGTTGTCACGCCCCCGACCGGACACGATTGGAAGGAAGGACCCCTTGTTAACCGTATGCGTTAACAAGGGGCCCTTCCTTCCCCGCAGCTCAGGGGGTGAGGACGACCTGGAGTTCCTGGCGGCGGCGCTGCGCCAGATCGGTCAGGAGGGCCGGCGCCTGGGCGAACGGGACCACCGCCGACACCAGGTGCGCGCGGATCAGGTCCCCGTGGGCGCGGAGCAGGTCGACGGTCTCGGCGCTGAGCCGGTCCCGGTCCCAGGTCGGGGCCAGCCCGCGCGGCACCCGGCCGATCTGGGCGCAGCGCAGCGACAGCCCGTTGTGGTGGAACTCCTCACCGAGCCGGACCCGCTCCGCGCCGCCCTGGTAGAAGGCCAGGTCGACCACGGTGCCCTGGGGGCGCAGCAGGCGCAGCGCGAGGTGCAGCGCCCAGTCCTGGCCCCGGCACTGGAAGACCACGTCCGCGCCGCGGTCGCCGGGGTGGTGCGCCCAGCGGCTCTTGAGCAGCACGGCGGGGTCGGCCGCGTCCGGGTCGAGGGTCTGCAGGCCGAGCGCCTCGGCCGCCGCGCGCCGCCCGGGGGTCGGGTCGACCACCACCACCGAGGCGGCCCCGTGGTGGCGGGCGAACAGGGCGGTGAGCAGCGCGACCACCCCGGCGCCGACCACCGCGACCCGACGGCCGCGGACCCCGTCGCCGAGCGTGCGCACCCCGGCGCCGTACAGGTCGGCGGCGGCGTGCAGCAGCCCGTTGGCGCAGATCGGGCCCAGGTGCGCCACGTAGACGCCGAGCAACGGGTCGAGGTCGGCGGGGAGCGGGACGAACCGGTCGGCGACGGCGTCGGCCAGGTACCCGGTGCGGTGGCCGTAGGTCAGGGCGCCGACCGTGCCCACCGCCACGGCCGGGGTGGCGCTCGCCACGACCCGGGCGACCTGCATGTACCCCAGCCGGGTGACCGGGTACGCGGGGTCCGCCCGGCCCGGCCGGAACAACCCCAGGTCGGCGTCCCAGGTGCCGGTCAGGTACGGGTTGGTGCCCTTGACGTAGCTCAGCTCGGTGCCGGTGGAGACCCCGCTGTACAGCGTCTCCACCCGGAAGGTCCCGGGGCGGGGCGCGGCGGCGTCCTGCTCGACCAGTTCCACCCGGCCCGGCCCGGCGACCACCACCACCCGGTCACGCATCGCCGACCGGTCCCGCCCCGGCCAGCGCCGCCGGACCGGTCGGCAGGGACACGGCCCGCCCGGTCCGGGCCGACTCGGCCACGGCCAGGGCGAGCCGCTGGGTCCGCAGCGCCTCGGCGTACGGCACCCGGACGTCGTCGCCGACGCCCCGGACCGCGTCGACGAAGGCCCGGTCCACGGCGACCCGGGCGCCGTCCGGGTCGGCGGCCAGGTACCGCTCGCCGGTGGCGTCCCGGACCAGCAGGCCGTCCTCGGCCAGCGACAGCGCCAGCCCGTCGGCGAGGATCTCCAGGCCGGCACGGTGCTTCCAGGTCAGCACGCACGCGGCGGCGAGGGTGCCGACCGCCCCGCTGGTGAAGCGCAGGGTGGCGGCGGTGACCGCGTCGATGTCGGCCCCCTCGACCGCCGCCGGCGGCGCGCCGTCGCCGTACGCGGTCACCTCGGCCACCTCCCCGGCCAGCACCCGGACCAGGTCGAGCACGTGGGCGGCCTGTTCGACGACGGGCCCGCCGGAGCGGTCCCGCCGGGGCCACCACGGCACCGGCGGGACCCGGTCCAGCCAGGCGCCGTTGACCATGCGGACCGGGCGGTCGGCGAGCAGGTCCCGGGCCCGCCGTACGACGTGCAGGTACCGCCAGTGGTGCCCGACGGCGGTGAGCAGACCCCGTCGCCGGACCAGGTCGGCGATCCGCTCGGCGGTGTCCAGGTCCACCGCGACGGGCTTCTCCACGAACATGGGCACCCCGGCGTCGACCACCGTCTCCTCCACCGGCCCGTGCGCGAACGGCGGCACGCAGACGTACACCGCGTCCGGGCCGGCGGCGAGCAGGTCCGCCACGTCGACGAAGGTCCGGCAGCCGTACCCGGCGGCGAGGTCGGCCGCCGCCGACGCGGCCACGTCGGTCACCCCGAGCAGTTCGACGTCGTCGAACCCGGCCAGCACGCGGGCGTGCCGGGCGGCCACCCCGCCGGCCCCCACCAGTCCCACCCGGCACGTCCGCATCAGCTCCGCCCCTCGTCCCGACCCGGCCCCTCTCGTCCCGACCCGGCCCCTGCGGCACAGCACTGCCCGGCAGGCGCGCAACCAAACGTTCACCACCCGGGAATGCGGGGGGTGCCCCCGCCGTGATCAAGTTGGCGTCGGGTATCCGGTTAACGAGGGGGGCGGGCTGGGAACACTGGCTCCGCTCGTTCCGAGCAAATCTGGGGGTGTGCCAGTGCGGGACACAGTGTCGAACGTCTCCCCGGTGGTGGAGGCGTGGGCCACCTATCGGACCACGGCGGCGACGCGGTGGACGCCGCGCCGGCTGCTGCGGGCCAAGGGGGAGAGCCGGGTCAGCGTGGTGCTGCCGGCCCGCAACGAGGAGGCCACCGTCGGCGCGATCGTGTCGACGATCCGGGAACACCTGGTCGACCGGGTGCCGCTGGTCGACGAGCTGATCGTGGTGGACTCCCGCTCCACCGACCGCACCGCCCGGGTGGCCCGCGCCGCCGGGGCCGAGGTGGTCAGCCAGGACGAGATGACCCGGGGACTGCCCCGGCTGACCGGCAAGGGCGACGCGCTGTGGGCGGGGCTGGCCGCCGCCGAGGGCGACGTCGTCGCGTTCGTCGACGCCGACCTGCGGGAGTTCCGGCCGCACTTCGTGACCGGGCTGCTCGGCCCGCTGCTGACCGACCCGTCGGTGGACTTCGTCAAGGGCTTCTACCACCGGCCGCTGGTGGGCACGACCGGGGTCGAGCCCGACGGGGGCGGCCGGGTGACCGAGCTGATGGCCCGCCCCCTGCTCAACCTCTTCTGGCCGGAGCTGGCCGGTTTCGTGCAGCCCCTCGCCGGGGAGTACGCCGGCCGCCGGGAGGTGCTGGCGAGGGTGCCGTTCGTCTCCGGGTACGGGGTGGAGACGGCGATGCTGATCGACCTGCTGGAGCTGGTCGGCCTGGACGCGCTGGCCCAGGTGGACCTCGGCGAGCGCAAGCACCGGCACCAGGACACCGCCGCGCTGGGCCGGATGTCCGCGCAGATCATGCTCACCGCCTGGTCCCGGTTGCAGCGGCGCGGCTGGGCCCTGCCCGGGACCGTGCCGACGCCGCTGCTGACCCAGTTCCGCCGGGGCGGGTCGGACGCGCTGCCCAACCTGGACCGCGAGATCGTGGTCAGCGACGTGGCCGTCGAGGAGCGCCCGCCCCTGGCGGAGCTGCGGCACCGGCTGCCCCGGCGGCGGGTGGCGGCATGACCGGCAGCGACCCGGTCGACCGGGAAAGCCCGGCGCCGTGGGCCTGACCGTTTTGATGAACGCCGGCCCGTGGCTGCCCGTGCCACCCCCCGGCTACGGCGGCATCGAGAACGTGGTCGCCACGCTGGTACCGGAGCTGCGCCGGCTCGGCGTCCGGGTGGTGCTCGCCTCGGTGGAGACCAGCACCCTGCCGGTGGACGAGCGGATCTCGGTCTTCGGCGACGGGCAGTTCCCGGCCCTGCAACGGCCGTACAACCAGGTGTGCGGGATCGCCCAGGCGCACCTGGCCGGGGTGGTCCGGGCGCTGCGCGCCCGCGACGACATCGACCTGGTGCACGACCACGTGGAGGCGGTCGGGCTGGCCACCCTCGCCGCGATGGGCCCGGACGCGCCGCCGGCCCTGCACACCCTGCACTGGGACCTGGCCAAGCACCCGGCCCTCTACGGCCACCTCGACGGCGGTCACCGGGTCCGGGTCAACGGGGTGTCCGCCGCGCAGTTGGCCCGGGCGCCCCGGAGGTTGCGGGAGCACGCCGTCGGTCACGTGCACCTGGCCACGCCGCTGGCCGTCGACGCCGACCGCCGGCCGCCGACGCCCAAGGGCGACCACGTGGTGGTGCTGGGCCGGATCAACCCGGGCAAGGGACAGGACGTGGGGGCCCGGCTGGCCCGCCGGCTGGGCGTGCCGCTGGTGCTGGCCGGTCCGGTCGGGCCGTACCACCGGCCGGCGGACCTGGCCGCCGCCGGGGCCGAGGCGCGGCAGAACCCGGACGTCCGGTTCTTCCACGAGGAGGTGGCTCCACACCTCGACGGGCACCTGGTCCGCTGGGTGGGCACGGTCGCCGGGCAGGAACGCGACGACCTGCTGGCCGGGGCGCGGGCCGCGCTGTTCCCGTTGCGCTGGGAGGAGCCCGGTGGCACCGCCGTGGTGGAGTCGCTGGCCCTGGGTACGCCGGTGGTGGCGACCGGGCGGGGCTGCCTGCCGGAGCTGGTCGAGCACGGCCGGACCGGGCTGCTGGCCGCCGACGAGGAGGAGCTGGGTGACCTGCTGCTGGCCGCCAGCGTGCTGGACCCCCGGGAGTGCCGCCGGGAGGCGGCCGTCCGGTTCACCCCGGCGGTGATGGCCCGCCGGTACGTCGAGTTGTACGAGCGGGTCCGCACCCCCGCCGCCCCGGTCGGCGACCTCCAGCCGGCCTGACCGCCGTACCCGCCGGGTCCCGTCCTCCGGTCCGACGCCGCCGGCGCCCGCGGTCGGTGGCCGGGGGCGAGCAGGAGCGTCCGGCGCGGGCGGTGAGGTTACTCGGCGCGGAGGCGGGGAACGCGGCGCCCGACGAGCCAGCCGGTGGCGAGGAGGGCGGGGCGATGACGGGGTCGACGGCGCACGCGCGGGCCCGACGCAACCCGGCCGACGGCCAGCCCCCGGTACGGCGGGCGGCCCGGGTGGTCGCGGTGGTCTTCCTGCTCGTCGGGGTGCTCGGTTTCGTGCCCGGTGTGACCAGCGACTTCGGTGACCTGCGGTTCGCCGGCCACGGCTCCGGCGCCCGGCTGCTCGGTGTCTTCCAGGTCTCCGTGCTGCACAACGTCGTGCACCTGCTGTTCGGGCTGGCCGGACTGGCGCTGGCCCGGACCGTCGCCGGCGCCCGGGGGTACCTGGTCGGTGGCGGCGCGATCTACCTGGTGCTCTGGGTGTACGGCCTGGCGGTCGACCACGCCAGCACGGCGAACGTCCTGCCGGTCAACGACGCCGACAACTGGCTGCACCTGGGGCTGGGCGTGGGCATGCTCCTGCTCGGCCTGCTCGCCGCCCGCGCCGCGCCCCGGCACCTGGCCCGCAACCCTCGCCAACGGTGACGCCCGGGTGACCGTGTCCGGTCCCAGCGCGGGTGTGTGTCGCCCTCCCGACGTCCGGTTTCACCCCGCCGGACGTCGGGTAGTTCGCAGGCCTCCGACGAGGGCAGTCGGGTAGTTCGCAGGCCACCGACGAGGGCGATAGCGAGGGCACGATGTCGAGCCGGATCACCTGCACGGTCCACGACGAGTCACCGGTGACCGTGGTCCGGCTCCGCGGCGACCTCGACGTGGACACCATGCGGTCGGTGCACACCGTGTTGACGCGCTGCCTCGCCACGCAGCCGGACGCCCTCGTCGTCGACCTGGCCCGGGTCCGGGTCGCCGACCGGCTGGCGCTGTCGGTCTTCGCGGCGATCTGCCGGCAGGCCGCCGACTGGCCGGCCGTGCCGATGGTGCTCTGCTCCCCGCCCCCGGCGGCGGCGACCTGGCTGGCGGAGTCGACCACCTGTCGGGTGGTGCCGGTCCGCCCGAACTGCGCGGCGGCGACCCGGATGGCCGGCGCCGAGGCGTCACCGCGGCTGCGGGCCCGGCTGGAGCCGGTGACCGGCGCCTGCCGACGGGCCCGGGAGCTGGTCGGCGAGGCCTGCGGCCGGTGGAACCTGCCGGAGCTGGTCGGCCCGGCCTCCCTGGTGCTCAGCGAGCTGGTGGGCAACGTGGTGCGGCACGCCGGCACGTCGATGCAGGTCACGCTGACCCTGCGGCGGCCGTACCTGCACGTCGCGGTCTCCGACGGCAGCCGGCTGGCGGCCCGGCCCGGCCGGCCCGACCTGCGGGCCGAGGGCGGCCGGGGGTTGCTGCTGGTCCGCGAGCTGGCCCAGCGGTGGGGCAGTTCGCCAGTACCGGACGGCAAGGTGGTCTGGGCGATACTGCCCACCGGCTGACGATATGCGCCAATTTTCGGCTCTCGCCTGGTTTCATGGGCAGAGGGGCGGGTAGGCACGCCCGTCCGTTCTGTCTCCACGACGGGGTGAGAGCCATGCCGAAGCGGGTAACCACGGAACCCGGACAGGACCGGGGCCCGGCGATCCTGGCGCCGGCCCGGTTCGGCGGCTTCCCCGGCCCGGTCCGCCCGGCGCTGCCCGGCAACCACCTGGCCAAACTGCTCCGCACCACCGACGCGAAGCAGATCGGGCTGCTCTACCTGACCACCTCGTTCGTCTTCTTCCTCATCGGCGGCGTGCTGGCGCTGCTGGTCCGGGCCGAGCTGGGCCGCCCCCGCATGCAGTTCCTCTCCCCCGAGCAGTACAATCAGGCGTTCACCATGCACGGCACGATCATGCTGCTGCTCTTCGCCACCCCGCTGGTGTTCGCCTTCGGCAACTACATCGTCCCGTTGCAGATCGGCGCGCCCGACGTGGCGTTCCCCCGGCTGAACGCGCTCGCGTACTGGTTGTACCTGTTCGGCGGGACCATCGTCACCGCCGGCTTCTTCACCCCCGGCGGCGCGGCCGACTTCGGCTGGTTCGCGTACACGCCGCTGAGTCTGTCGCAGCACAGTCCGGGCGTCGGTGGCAACATGTGGATCGTCGGCCTGGTCATCTCCGGGTTGGGCACCATCCTCGGCGCGGTCAACCTGATCACCACGACGCTCACCCTGCGCGCCCCCGGCATGACCATGTTCCGGATGCCGATCTTCACCTGGAACCTGCTGCTGACCAGCGTCCTGGTGATCCTGGTCTTCCCGCTGCTGGCCGCCGCGCTGATGGCGCTGCTCGCCGACCGGATCCTGCACGCCCAGGTGTACGACGCGGCGACCGGCGGACCGTTGCTCTGGCAGCACCTGTTCTGGTTCTTCGGCCATCCCGAGGTGTACATCGTCGCGCTGCCGTTCTTCGGCATCATCACCGAGATCATCCCGGTCTTCGCGCGCAAGCCGATCTTCGGGTACACCGGCCTGGTGCTCGCCACCATCGCGATCACCGTCCTGTCGATGAGCGTGTGGGCGCACCACATGTTCGGCACCGGCCAGGTGCTGCTGCCGTTCTTCAGCTTCCTCAGCTACCTGATCGCGGTGCCCACCGGGGTGAAGTTCTTCAACTGGATCGGGACGATGTGGAAGGGGCAGCTCACCTTCGAGACCCCGATGCTGTTCGCCGTCGGCTTCCTGGTCACCTTCCTGCTCGGTGGCCTCACCGGCGTGCTGCTGGCCAGCCCGCCGGTGGACTTCCAGGTCACCGACTCGTACTTCGTGGTGGCCCACTTCCACTACGTGCTCTTCGGCACCATCGTCTTCGCCGCCTTCGGCGGGGTGTACTTCTGGTTCCCGAAGATGACCGGGCGGCTGCTCGACGAGCGGCTGGGCAAGGCGCACTTCTGGACGATGTTCGTCGGTTTCCACGCCACCTTCCTGGTGCAGCACTGGCTGGGGGCGGAGGGGATGCCCCGCCGCTACGCCGACTACCTGGAGAGCGACGGCTGGACCGTACTCAACATGATCTCCACGGTCGGGTCCTTCGTGCTCGGCCTCTCCACCCTGTTCTTCATGTACAACGTGTGGCGGTCGTGGCGGTACGGGGCGATGGTGTCGGTGGACGACCCGTGGGGTTTCGGCAACTCGCTGGAGTGGGCCACCACCTGCCCGCCGCCGCTGCGCAACTTCGACCGGATGCCCCGGATCCGCTCCGAGCGGCCCGCCTTCGACGCCAAGTACGGCCCGCTCGTCGCCGACCTGGGCCGGGACCTGCCGCAACGCACCACCCTCCCGCCCCAGGAGTTCCACGAGGAGTTCCACCGGGAACGGCACGCACCGGAGTCCCCGGCCGCCGAGGGGGCGCACGGCGCCCGGGAGGCGGTGGCGTACCACCCCGCGCCCCAGTCCGGCGCCCGGCCGGTGGAGGTACCGGAACCGGAGGAGGTCCGCCGGCCCAGCTTCGAGCAGACCGACGAGCCGGAGGTGGGGGCGCTGGGCGCGGAGCGCGAGCCGCAGCCCAACGAGCGCTGGCGTCACCCGCACAGCCGGGGCGACACCCCCGAGCACTGAGCGCCCCCCGGTGCACGGAGGGGCCCCCTGTTAACACCCCCGGTGGTGAGAGGGGGACCCCTCTCTACCGGATGCGTTAACAGGGGGCCCTTCCTTACCCCTCAGCGGTCGCGGACCGGGGTGGGGGTGCGGGCGGTCGGCTCGGTCTCGGCGGCGCCGTTCTGCCAGGGTGGCGGGGTGTCGGCGAGCATCGCCTGGCGCAGCCAGGTCAGCGCGCGCGACAACAGCCGCGACACGTGCATCTGGGAGATGCCGAACCGGGCGGCGATCTCGGCCTGCGTCTGGTTGCCGTAGAAGCGCATGGCCAGGATTCGCCGCTCCCGCCAGGGCAGCCGGTGCAGCAGCCCCGAGACGGTGACCCGGTCGTCGACCGACTCGAGGGCGTTGTCCGACTCGCCGACCAGGTCGCCGAACTCGGCGGAGCTCTCCCCGCCGACCGGGGCGTTGAGCGAGGCCGGACTGTACCCGGCGGCGGACTCCAGGGCGGCCAGGATCTCCTCCTCCGGGGTGTCCAGCCGCTCGGCCAGTTCGGCCACGCTGGGGGCCCGGGACAGCTCGCTGGTGAGCGCGGCGGTGGCCTGCCCGACCTCCAGGATCAGGTCCCGCAGCCGGCGGGGCACGTGCACCCCCCAGGTGCGGTCCCGGAAGTGCCGCTTGATCTCGCCGACGATGGTGATGGCCGCGTACGCGGTGAAGGACCCCCGCTCCGGGTCGTACCGGTCGACGGCGTTGACCAGCCCCAGCCGGGCCACCTGCTCCAGGTCCTCCAGCGGCTCGCCCCGCCCCCGGTACCGGCGGGCGAGCCGACCGGCGAAGGGCAGCGCGAAGCGGACCAGGTCGTCGCGGGCCTCCTGCCGCCGGTGCGGGGGCAGCCCCTCGATCCGGGCCGCGTACGCCAGCGCCGCGGCGTCCAGGTCCTCCAGGCCACGCTCGTTCGTCGGCGGTGGTGTGGTCGTGCTGGTCTGTCCGAACATCCGCGCCTCCCTCAGGAAGGTCCCCGCCCGGATCGGAACCGGTTGTGCGCATGGTCGGGCCACGCACCGGGCCGGAAGTGGGTCACGTGGCTGATTCCGCAGCCGGAGCACCAGCGGCGCCTGCTGACGCCGGGCGGCGACGACGCACGGCAGCCAGTGCTGACACGCCGTCGCGGCCTGCGGTGTTCCCGCTCCGTAGGTACTCAATCACGAGACCCGGGATCGCGAGGATGTTTCGGTGGGGTTGGTCCCGGGCTGTTCGGCCGGGCCGGGTCAGCAGAGCGCGAGCCCCTGGTGGGGGCCGTCCTCGCGCAACGCGGCCAGCGCCGCGCCGACCGGCAGGGGCGGCGGGACGGGCAGGTCGTACGGCTGGGCGCGGAGCACCTCGGTGGCCCGGCGGGTGGGTACCGCGGTGACCGGGTAGCCCCGGGCCGCGGTGCGGTCCAGCGCCCGGCGACGCCGGCCGAAGGCGGCCACGGCGAGCCACTGCGGCAGGCCGGCCAGCGCCGGTGAGCGGACGCCGGGCGGCTCGGGAAGGACGTCCACCGAGGTGAACGGGGCACTGCCGGCCAGCCACCACTCGGCGCCGGCCACCGCCCGCCGGGTGGCGTTCTCGCACCAGTACGGCACCAGTCCGGCCCGGAGCACCTGCCAGGGGTCGAGCAGCCGGCCGCACTCCACGACCAATCGGTCGCCGGTCTTGCCCGCCGTGCGCAGCCACCGCCGGTACAGGTCGGCGACGGTGGCGCTGAGCGCCTCCGGCTGCGGGACCAGCACCTGGTGCAGCGGGTGTCCGCGCCGGCCGGTCCACTCCCGGACGCTGTGGACGAAACCGGACTCCACGCCGTGCTCGGCGTCACCCCGGGCGCAGGAGACCTCGGGCGGCTCCCAGCGGGCGTCGTCGCCCCCGGCGGCGCGCAGCACCTGGCGCAGCGCGTGGCTGTCCGGGTGGAAGTCGACCGGGTCCAAGCCGCTGGCGGGGCAGCCGACCTGGAAGCTGTGCCCGGAGCCGACGTCGAGCACCGGCCAGGTCCGGCCGTCGCGCAGCACCAGCACCGGGGCCTGCGGCGCCAGCCGGTCGGCCAGGAACCGCCGGTACGCCCCGGGCAGGTGCCGCCAGCGCACCGACAGCGCCACGGTCGAGCCGGCGAGGGTGCCCCGGCTGGCCGGGCAGTGCACCTGACGGACGTGCACGTCGGCGTTGCCGGCGAGCAACCGGGCGGCCAGCGCCGTGCCGTGGTCGAGGGCGGCTCCGGGTCGGTCCACGGTCCCCTCCGGCCACCGCACGGTCACCTCGAAGCCGGTGGGCAGCCAGGGCATGCCGAGCGCCACCGCCAGGTGCACGGCCGCGCCGTGCGGGGAGCCGAGCAGCACCCCCGGGTAGCGGCGGCGCGGGTACTGCTCGGCGAGCCACCGGGCGACCCGGTCGCCGTCGACCTCGGCGACCTGGGCCGGGCTGAGCGCCGCCCGGCCGGCGGCGCGGGCCACCGCCGTACGGCGGACCGCCTCCGGCGCGGCGGCGATCCGGGCGAGCGTCGCCGGCTGGCCGAGGTCCGCGCAGTCGGTGCCGCGCAGCGCGCGGGCCGTCGCGGCGACCAGCACCCGGGCCGTACTGCCCGGGGCCACCACCCGGTCGCCGGTCAGGCCGGTACCGCCGGCGACCAGCCCCGCCGGTCCCTCGCGGACCGGCTCCACCTTGCCTCGTTCGCTCACCACGGGCCCCGGCTTCCCACCGCGATGGGGTTCAAACAGGGCATAGGCCGCTGGCCGGGATAATCCGTTGATCACGAGCATCCACCGGCCACCACGGCGTCCCCACCCCACCCCACCCCGCGCGATCATGCACTTCGGGCCCTCAGAGTGCGGCTTTTGTCCCTGTTGTCGGGGCGGCGAGTGCACGATCGCGGGGAAGGGCCGCGTCCGCTTCGTCACGGGCGCGGTGGGGCTCAGGCGCTTCGGCCGGGGGTGGCGGGGTCGACGTAGCGCAGCACCGCGCCGACGCCGTCGGCCAGGTCCGGCGCCTCGCCGGGTGCCAGCACGGTCAGCTCGGCGTCGGTGCCGGCCAGCGCGCGCAGCAGCGCGGCGTCGGCGCGGACCTGCTGCGGTTCGCCGCCCCCGGTGAGCCGCTCCGGGTCGGTGGCGATGTCGGTCGGCGCCGACCCGATCCAGAGCTGGCCGGTGGCGGACGGGTCGTCGACGATCAGCATCGTGTCGACCTGGTTGCGTTGCAGCGCGTCGACCACCGCGTCCAGCCCCGCGCCGACGTCCTCCTGCATGCCGAACCGGTCCAGGGTGGCGTCCACCCGCGCCTGCGCGGCCTCGGCGATGACCTGCACGGTCACGTCGTCCATCGCGGCCGGGTCGGCGCCGCCGGTGCGGGCGCCCGCGTCGGTGCGGACCAGCACGTCCTGCCAGCGCCGGGGCAGTTGGGCGGCGATCACGCCGGTGGCCCGGATGTCGCCGGCGAGCACCACCACCTCCGCGTTGACCTTCTCGGCCAGCTCGGCGGTGGCCGCCGCGGTGTCCCCGGCGTTGTGGTGCCAGGCCTCGTCGGCGGCGCGCTGGTAGCGCGACTGCGACCAGCCACCCGGGTTGGCCCGGCGCAGCGGGTAGCTCTCCCGGCCCCGGACGGTCGCCCGGCGGGGCAGTTCCCCGGCGCCCACCGCGATCGCGTCCGCGCCGGTGCGGTCGGCCAGCACCCGTACCCAGGCGACCTGTTCGCCGCGCTGGGCCACCAGCGGCATGGTGTGCGGCAGCGGCGCGACGCTGGCCAGGTCCCGCAGCGGTGGCGCGGAGAGGTACTCGGAGAGCACCACCCGGCCCCGGGTGGCGAAGACGGCGATGCCGTAGTCGCCGGCCATCGGGGTGTGACCACGGACCACCTGTTCGATCGCGTCGACGGTGGCGGCGTCGGCCCCCTGCCCGAGCAGGTCGCCCTTGAGGGCCCGCCAGCGCAGGTCCAGCGCGGGACGCGAGTCCTGGGTGTCCCGGGAGGCGTCCAGGTAGACCGAGCACCACGGCCCGGCACGGTCGTACAGCGGGCGCAGGAAGGACAGGTGCATGCTCGACCCCTTTCCAGCTCGACCCTGCGCTTACCCGCGCCGGTGGCGGAGTCACCTGACCGCCACGCGAACATGACTCGCGTTCACTCATGTCCTTCCGGCCCGCGAACCGATACGATCGGTACCGGAAACCGGACTCTCGGTGGCATCCGGTGCTCCCGGGGGCATCCGGTGCTCCCGGGGGCATCCGGTGTTCTCGGTGGCATCCGGTGTTCTCGGTGGCATCCGGTGTTCTCGGTGGCACACGACTCACGGCGGCGCACGGCTCTCGGTGGTGACCATGGACAGCGACCTCGAGTACAAGCGGATCGCCCGCCCCACGCAGCGCATCTTCACCGGCCGGGTGGTCCGGCTGATGGACGGCTACACCCGCGAGCTGAAGGTCGGCCAGCCGGTGCTGGTCGCCGTGGTGACCGCCGCCAGCGTGATGGGCCTGCTGCTGCTGGCGATCCGCTCGCTGCTGTCCAGCGCCGCGGGCGGCGGTGGCCGGCGGAGCTGGAAGGAACTGCGCAAGGGCCCCGAGTTCCTGGTCACGCCGCTGCGGCTGCGCGACCGCGACAACCGGCTCTTCGAGGTGGAGCTGCACGGGCACCTGGCCCAGAGCGCCCTGCACCCGGCGGACTGGGTGCAGATCACGCTCAAGCCGCAGGACCCGGACCTGCCGCCCCGGGTGGAGCAGATCGTCAACCTCACCACCGGTCAGCTGCTCCGGCCGCGCCACGCCACCCTCTGGAGCCACCTCGGCCCGCCGCTGCTGCTCCAGGCCATCCTGGGGGCGCTGATCGTCCTCGCGGTCGTCGTGCTGCTCGTGCTGGTCTGAGGCACCCCGGCCCGCCCCGTCAGGGTGATTCCGGTTCGGCCCGGAACACGACCGTCACGCTGAACGTCGTCCCGTCGACCTGGTACGCGTAGCAGCCGGGACCGCCGACCACGGTGGTGCCGGGCAGGTCGCTGTCCGGGTGGGTCAGCACCGCGTGGTGCCCGCCGTCGCGGGGATCGCCGAGGTACGAGAACTCCGCGGCGGCGGTGCCCGGCCCGTCGATCCGGGCCGCCCGGACCAGCACCGGCCCGGTGTAGCCACTGGCGATCCACCGGACCTTCGTCCGGTACGAGCCGTCCGCCTGCCGGTCGTGGGCGCGCAGCCGCAGCACGGTGCCGTCGCCGAAGTAGTCGGCGACCGGGTACACCGGCCCGGGCCCGAGCACCCGGCTCGCCTGGTCGGCCCGGGACCAGGGCTGCGGCGCGCTGGTCGGGCACGCCCCACCCGGGCCCACCTCGGGCAGCCGGAGCGGAGACACGGCCAGCGCCGCCGGGGTGCCGGACACCGGCGGTGACGCGGGGGTCGGGGCGGGGATCGGCGCGGTGTCACAGGCCGCCACGGCCGACAGCAGCGCGGCGACGGTCACCACCGGCAGGACTCTGCGCACCCCCGCAGTATCGACCATCACCGACGTGCCGCGCGACCCCGCTCCGGCCGGGCGCGCTCAGCCGGCGGTGACGGTGAGCGCCCCGGTCAGGTACGTGTACGCGACGGTGAGGGCGCCCTTGTCGGCACCGTCGGCGACCGCGCCGACAAGGGCGAGCGTGGCCAGGTCGGAGTTCTTCAGGAGGGTTCCCAGCCCGCCGGCGGCCTGCTGCCCGACCGGGGTGGCCGTGGCGTAGTTGACGGTGTGGGCGGCCGTGGCCGACTGTTCGCCGGCCGTCACGGTGACCGAGACCCGTTTCGCGCCCACCGGCACCGACAGCGTGGCGAGATGACCGGAGAGGGTCCGCCGCAGCGGGCTCAGCACCGTGCCCAGATCCACGTCGAAACCCGGGTGGGTGCCGACGGCCGGCACGTCCAGCCGGGTCCGCACGGTCGCCGGGAAGGCGGTGCGTCGGCCCTCGATCGCCAGGGCGTACTGCCCCGGCGGCAGCGCCACCTCGACCGTCCCCACCCCGACGACGGTGGTGTACGGCACCCGCTCCGTCACCCCGCCGCCGGTGAGGACGGCGTCGAACTCCCCGTTCAGGCGTTCGCCGCTGCCGGCGTGGGTGTGGTGGAAGGTGACCCTGACCCGGTCCGGCTCGGGCCGGGTCCACCTACGGAGGATCTCGTCGCGGACCCTGGCCTGCTCGGCGGGCGAGAGCATCGCCCCGCTCGCCGCCAGGCGGCGCAGGTCGGCCTCGAGGTCGGCGGCGCGGCCGGCCGATTCGAGCGCCGAGCGGGCGGCGGCCTCCTGGGCCGGGGTCTTGGCCTCGGTGAGGGCCTTGAGCGCGGCGGCCTCGCGGCTGTGCTGTGCGGTGGCGAGGTCGGTCTCGTACTTCTGCTGGAGCTCCTTGGCCTTCCGCGCGGCCTCGGCGATGCCGATGGAGTTGTCCGACAGCTTCTTCAGCAGGTCGGCGACCTCGGCCCGGCCGGACATGTCGCGGAAGATGTTCGGGGTGGCGAAGGCGGTCAGCGCCGCGGCCAGGCCGGTGGGGTCGGGCGCCGCGGTGGGCGCGACGATGGAGACCACCGAGGACGGGAACGAGGTCGGGGTGGTGGCCGGGGGTGCCTGCGGCGTCGGGCTGACCGGGGTGGCCGGATTGATGTCCGGCGCCGTGACGGGCAGCGGGTGCTGGTCCCACTGCCAGAACCGGGTGTTGTCGATCTCCTCCGAGATGGTGCAGTGGCCGAGTTTGCCCTCGGCGAAGACCCCCCGGGTGGGGAAGGTGACCAGCCGCTCGGTCCGGGCAGCCGGGTCCACGTCGGGCGCCTCGCCGTCGAGCAGTGCGTACGCCACGGCGGAGCCGAAGACGTCGAGCGGCCTCGGGTCGAGGTGGTCGAGGTAGTTGCCGGTGATCCAGTCGCGGCCCTCGAACTCGACGGCGATCTCGTTCGGGTGCCGGGACAGCGCGATCACGGTGTCGTAGTACGTGCCGTGCCGCCGGATGTGGTCGAGCAGCCCCTGGCACGCGGCGCGCTCCTCCGGGGTGAGCAGGAATCTCGGTGCCGGGAGGCCGGGCACCTGCCCCGGCTCCCGGTCCGGCTGGGGCGGCGTGATGGTGGTGAACGTGTTGTTGCCCGAGTCGTCGTGGTCCTGCCCGTCGCGGTACTTGCCGAACATCAGCTTGTACTCGGTGGGCGGGATGAGCACGACCCGACGCTTGTCGGGCAGGGCGAACGCGCTGACCGCCAGCCAGTGCACCTTCCAGGTGTCGTTGACCGTGTAGATCGAGAAACCGGCCAGGTCACCCCACCGGAGGCCCTTGCCCTCCTCCGCGCCGACCGGGACGAAGGCGAAGAAGAGTGCCCGTTCGCCCCGGGAGCGCAAGCGCCCGCCGGTGTTGAAGTTGGTGGAGGTGTCGTCGCGGACCAGTTCGATGGCGGCCCCGTCGTGCTTGACGGCGTAGATCCGCAGGTGGTTCTCGGAGTCGTTGGTCATCTCGTCGTGCAGGCCGTCGAAGGTCGTCACGTCGAACTCGAACATCGTGAACCGCTGGTCGCGCTCGGTGGTGGGCGGAGGACTCGCGGACGTTCCCGCCCAGGGCTCCTGGTGGCCGTGCCCCCGCCGCTCGCCCAGCAGGGCGACCAGCCGGTCGACCGCGGCGAAGCCGGGCCGCAGGCGCTCGTCACGCAGGTACGGCTCCAGGGCCGGCCGGTGCCGCGACACCGCCGCCGCCCACGTCGCCTCGACCTTCGCCTCGTCCGACGGCGTGTTCGGGTCGGCCGGCGGCTCGTCCTCGGGAAGGACGGCGCCGTGCCGGACCAGCGCGACCGGCCGGCGGCGGACCCAGCTCGTCTCCACCCGGTAGTGCCGCAGCACCTCGTAGTACAGGATCGTGAGCGTGTGACCCCGGTTGTGGTTGGTGAAGGTCCGGGTCTGGATGGTCTCCCGCTCCTCCTGCCGGGACTGGATGACCACCGTGCTGGCCAACTCCCGGTGGGCGGCGCTGGACTGCACGAACCCGTCGGACAGCCGGTGCACGTTCTCGGCGGCCAGAACCCGACTGCCGCTGCTGGTGGAGTAGCTGCCGCCGAGGGCCATGGTGGCACCACCGGCGATGCCGGCGGCCCCGCCGGTGCCGGAGGCGCCGACCGAGCCGGCGGCCCCGCCCAGCACCGTCCCGCCGCGCTGCCACTCCTGGAGGGTGGCGTGCACCGTCTCGGTGATCACCCGGTCCCGGTGGGTACGGTGCAGGAGCTGCTCGCTGAACTCGGTCTCCTCCTGCCGGGCCGACTCGCCGGACCAGGCCCAGTCGACCACGGCCAGCTTGACCGACTCCCCCGGCGCCAGCGGCAGGCTGTACTGGATCTCGCCGAGGGAGTGGCCCAGCGCGTACCAGGTGGCCCGGTACTCGTCCACGTAGCCGAAGCGGACGTCCCCGGGTAGCTCCACCCCGTCCGGCGGCTCGGTCACCCGGACCACCTGCCGGAACCCGAACTCGCGCAGGGCCACCGGAGCGACGACGAGCTTCTCGCAGCCGTCCGCGCCGATCAGCAGGTCGGGCGCGGCGGCGAAAGACCCGGGCGACAGGTACCAGTCGACCAGGGCCGGGTTCTGCATCGAGGGCAGGTTCAGCACCGTCATCGGCGCGAGGTCGACCGGGGCCAGCTCCAGCTTCGCGAAGATCGCGTCACGGGTGAACCGGGCCTGCTGCACCGCGTTGTACCGGCTGCTCTCCCGACCCAGCGGGTACAGGTGGAAGGCGTACTGCGCGCCGGTCCGGCCGGCGCGCAGTAGCTCCCGGTCGATCCGGCGCAGGTCGAACGAGGCGTATCCGGCGTGGTCGGTGGCGAGCGTGCCCAGCGGATACGAGTAGGTGGTCGTGCTGCCCCGGGCCTGGCGGGCGATGCCCAGCCGGTCGAGCGCCTCGGCGACCACCTCGGCGGCGCCGATGCGGCGGGCTTCGTCGCTGAGGTCGACCAGCCGGCGGTCGCGGGCCAGCTCGGCGACCGCCTCGATCAGCTCCTCGCGCCGCTGCCGGGGCAACGCCAGGTAGGTGGGATCGTCCATGGCGCGGGCCAGCGCCTCGCGCAGCAGTGGACCGAGCGCCGGGTGGGTGAACGGCTCGTCGGACAGGGCCCGGATCTCACCGAGGTCCAGCGGCGAGGGCGGGGCGTCCACCACCAGCGAGACCTCGGCGTAGACCGGCATCCGGGCCAGCGGGGCGTGGGTGTCCCGGTTCAGGGCCAGGACGCTGAGGTGGGTCTGGGTGAGGTGACCGATACTGCGCACGGTGCCACCGCCTGCCTTCGGGAAGGTGGCACCCAATCTAGGGCGGCACCGCCCCGGCTCAAGGCTTCGGTAACCTTCCCGTCACCGACGGACGGGGGCGGGGGTCAGCCGACCGGGGTGGGTGCGCGCTGCGGCGTGTCGGCGGAGGTGCCGAGCATCCCCCGGCGGGCCGCCCAGCGCTCGAAGACGATGGTGGCGAAGGGCGGCACCGCGCAGGCCAGCGCGACCCCGGTGGCGAGCAGGCTCCACCGGTGCAGCCGGGCCACGGCCAGGACGAGGAGTCCGTAGACGACGAAGAGCGCGCCGTGGATCGGCCCGAAGATCTGCACCCCGATCTCGTTGCCGGGCGGACCGTACTTGACCGCCATGCCCACCAGCAGGGCCAGCCAGGATCCCGCCTCGGCGATCGCCGCCACCACGAAGAGCCTGGTCACCACGTCGCGCATCGTCACGCTCCCACCTCCGCGCCGGCAATGGTAGCCACCCCGCCCGGGACACGACGCGGCGACCGGCGATTCCGGGAGCGACATCACCCGCACCGTGGGTAAGGAGAACGGTACGTCGGGTCCGTCATGGGCCGTGACGGCACAACTGGCCGCACCGATGGTGACAGGATGGTGACCATGAGCGAGCATGTCGGGGTGCTGACCTTCAGTCGGGAGGACCGGGTCCGCTACCGCGACAAGGTACGGCGGTGCCTCGACGTCTTCGCCGAGATGCTCCGGGAGTCCCGGTTCGACACCGACCGCCCGATGACCGGGCTGGAGCTGGAGCTGAACCTCGTCGACGCCGGCCGGCTGCCGACGATGCGCAACGCCGAGGTGCTGGCCGCCATCGCCGACCCGAGCTTCCAGACCGAGCTGGGCCAGTTCAACCTGGAGATCAACGTCGCGCCGCGCCGGCTCGCCGGGACCGGCCTGGCCGCGTTCGAGGAGAGCGTCCGGGCCAGCCTCAACGCCGCCGACCGGGCCGCGCGTGGGGTCGGCGCGCAGTTGGTGATGATCGGCATCCTGCCCACCCTGCGCCCCGAGCACCTGACCGCCGGCACGCTCTCGGCCAGTCCCCGGTACCAGCAGCTCAACGAGCAGATCTTCGCCGCGCGGGGCGAGGACCTGCGGATCTCGATCAACGGGGTGGAGCGGCTCGCGGTCACCGCCGACGCCATCACCCCCGAGGCGGCCTGCACCAGCACCCAGTTCCACCTCCAGGTCAGTCCGGCCCAGTTCGCCGACTACTGGAACGCCGCCCAGGTGATCGCCGGGTGTCAGGTGGCGCTCGGGGCGAACTCCCCGCTGTTCTTCGGCCGGGAGCTGTGGCGGGAGACCCGGATCCCGCTGTTCCAGCAGGCCACCGACACCCGGGCCGAGGAGATCAAGGCCCAGGGGGTACGCCCCCGGGTGTGGTTCGGGGAGCGCTGGATCACCAGCGTGTTCGACCTGTTCGAGGAGAACGTCCGGTACTTTCCGGCGCTACTGCCGGTCTGCGACCCGGAGGACCCGGCGACCGCCCTGGCCAGCGGGGACGTGCCGAAGCTGGCGGAGCTGCGGCTGCACAACGGCACCGTCTACCGGTGGAACCGCCCGGTCTACGACGTGCTGCGGGGCCGCCCGCACCTGCGGGTGGAGAACCGCGTCCTGCCGGCCGGGCCGACCGTGCTGGACACCATCGCCAACGGGGCGTTCTACTTCGGGCTGGTCCGCGCCCTGGCCGAAGCCGACCGTCCACTGTGGTCGCAGATGTCGTTCAGCGCCGCCGAGGAGAACTTCGTCACCGGCGCCCGGCACGGCATCGACGCGCACGTCTTCTGGCCCGGCCTGGGCTACCTGCCGGTGACCGAGCTGGTGCTGCGCCGGCTGCTGCCGCTGGCCCACCACGGTCTGGACCGGTGGGGCGTCGACCCGGCCGAGCGGGACCGGCTGCTCGGCATCATCGAGCAGCGCTGCCTCACCGGGCGCAACGGGGCGAGCTGGCAGGTGGCGACCCTGCACCGGCTGGAGTCGGCCGACCACCTGGACCGCCCGGCGGCGCTGCGTGAGGTGGTCCGCCACTACGTGGAGCTGATGCACAGCAACCGGCCGGTCCACGAGTGGCCGATCCCGTGACCGGCCGCAGTGGAGGGTCCGGCTAGAGTCCTGCGGGTGGCGACCGACACCGCGGCGATCGACTCCGCGCTGACTCTGCTCCGGGCGACCGGCGACACCCTCCCCTACCCGGGCACCTGGCTCCCGGCGCCCCGGCCCGAGCCGGCCGGGCTGGTGCTGGCCGAGGACGAGGGGCTGTCCCGGCTCGTCGTCGCGACCGACACCGGCGCGGTGTCGCTGGTCGACGACGAGGGCGCCGACCTGGTCAACTCGACCCTGGCCGCCTTCGTCGCCTGCGCCGAGGCGTTCCGGGCCGCGCAGGTCGCCGCCGAGGCGATCGACGACGAGGCCGACGAGGAGTTGGCGGCGCTCGGCGAGCAGGTGACCGAGCGGTTCCGGGAGATCGACCCGGCGGCGGTCGCCCACGAGAACACCTTCTGGTCGGTGGCCGCCGAGGAACTCGGCTACGGGCTGCTCTGAGCCGACCGGGGCGCTCCGGAGGCCGGGCGCAGCGCGCCGACGGCCACCCGGGCCGCCTCGGCGATCAGCGCGTCGTCGTGCGGGGCGTCGACGGTGTCCCGACGGGAGAGCACCGCCAGGACGATCGGGGCCCCGTCGGGGGGCCAGAGCACGGCGATGTCGTTGCGGGTGCCGTACCCGCCGGAGCCGGTCTTGTCCCCCACCTGCCAGCCGGCCGGCACCCCGGCCCGGATCAGCGCGTCCCCGGTGGTGTTGCGGCGCAGCAGGTCGACCAGGACGGCCCGGTCCCCGGCGTCGAGGTGGTCGTCCACCGCGTACGTCCGCAGGGAGGTGGCCAGGGCCCGCGGGGTGCTGGTGTCCCGGACGTCGCCCGGGGTCGCCTGGTTGAGGGCGGTCTCGACGCGCGCCGGTGTGGTGACGGTGTCACCGATGCCGCGCAGCGCCCGTTCGAAGCCCCGTGGCCCGCCGAGTTCGGCGAGCAGCAGGTTCCCGGCGGTGTTGTCGCTGTACCGCAGCGCCGCGTCGGCGACCGCCCGCAGGGTCATCCCCTCCGCGACGTGTCTCCCGGTGACCGGCGAGTGGGCCACCAGGTCGGCGCGGCGGTACCGGACCAGGCGGTCGTACTGCGCGTCGGTGGTCGCCTCCAGCACCGCCGCGACCGCGAGCGCCTTGAACGTCGAGGCGTACGCGAACCGCTCGTCGGGCCGGTGTGCCACCGTGCGGCCCGAGCCGGTGTCGACGGCGTACACCCCGAGCCGGGCGCCGAACCGGGCCTCCAGGGCGGCGAACCGGGGACCGGGCGCGGGAGCGCCGGCACCGGTCGTCGGGGCGGTGCCCGGGGTACCGGTCCCGGGAGCGGGGGACGTCCCGGGGGAGGCACCGCCGGACGGCGGCGTCGACGCGCAGCCGGCCACCACGAGCAGGCCGAGGGCGAGGGCGGCGGCGCGGGCGCGGGGCCGGCGGGAGCGGGTCATCTGGTCCTTCCGTCGGTGGGCCGGCCGGCCGTCGCAGGGTGCCGTCCGGCCCGGGAGGCTACCCCGGGAGGCGGTAGACCGACACGTGGGAGCGGGACTCGGCGGTGAACTCGGCGCCGGCCCAGTCGGCGTGCCGGCTCTCCAGCTCGAACCCGGCGAGCTGACCCATCAGGTCCAGCTCGGCCGGCCAGACGTAGCGGTGCGGGCTGCGGAACAACGAGGCCTGCCGGCTGCCGTCGAACCGGAAGTGGTGCGACACGACGTGCTGGCGCAGCAGGTCGTAGGTGTCCAGACCGATGTAGCCGGGCTGGGTCAGCCAGACCGTGGCCTCCCGGCCGGGCGGGAGCGCCCGCAGCTCGGGCACCCAGAGCTCGATCACGAACCGGCCGCCGGGGGCGAGGTGCCGGGCCGCGTTGCGGAAGCAGGCGACCTGCTCGGCCTGGGTGAGCAGGTTGGAGATGGTGTTGAAGACCAGGTAGACCAGGGCGTACTCGCCGGGGGCGGTGGCGGTGGCCATGTCCCCGACGACGACCGGGATCGTCGCCTCGTCCACCTTCGCGCGCAGTCGCTCGATCATCGGCTCGGACAGTTCGATGCCGGTGACCGGTACGCCCCTGCCGGCCAGCGGCACCGCCACCCGCCCGGTGCCGACGGCGAACTCCAGCGCCGGCCCGCCGGCCGCCAGCTCGGCGAGCCGGTCGACGGTCGGGTCGAGGACCTCCGGCGCGAACATGCCGATCCCCGGTGTGTCGTACTGCGCGGCGGTCTCGGCGTCCCAGGTCTCGTCCTGTCGGATATCGCTCACGATCACCATGCTCCTCCCGCTGTCCACCGATTTTCGCCGCGGGTCCGCCACCGTCAGAGCGCGACCACGGCGGCCGTCTCGGCGGGCAGGACCACCCCGTCGCGCATCACCGTGACGCCGGCGCCGGTGGCGAGCAGGACCTGGCGTACCACGCCGGGCAGCGTGATCCGCTGGGCCCGGCCGGCCAGGTTCGCCACCACCAGGCACCGGCCCCGCCGGACGACCACGAACCGGTCGCCGTGCCGGACGTCGACCGTGTCCAGCCGGGGGTCGGACAGGTCGGGGTGGGACTTGCGCAGCGCGATCAGCCGGCGGTGGAACTCGTACAGCTCCCGGTGCTCGGGCTTGTCCAGCTCCGCCCAGTCCAGCCGGGACCGCAGGAACGTCGCCGGGTCCTGGGGGTCGGGCACCTCCCCCGCCGGCCAGCCGTGCTCGGCGAACTCCCGACGCCGGCCGGTGGCCACCGCCCGGGCCAACTCCGGCTCCGGGTGGCTGGTGAAGAACTGCCAGGGGGTGGTGGCCCCCCACTCCTCCCCCATAAAGAGCATCGGGGTGAAGGGGGCGGTGAAGAGCAGGGTCGCCCCGATCCGGAGCATGGCCGGGGTGAGGGTGGCCGAGATCCGGTCCCCGGTGGCCCGGTTGCCGATCTGGTCGTGGTTCTGGAGGTAGGCCACCAGCCGGTGCCCGGGGGTGCGGTGCCGGTCCAGGGGGCGACCGTGCGCCCGGTGACGGAAGCTGGACCGGGTGCCGGTGTGCAGGAAGCCCCCGGTGAGGACCTGACCCAGCCCCTCCAGCGAGCCGAAGTCGGCGTAGTAGCCCTGGCGTTCCCCGGTGAGCAGCGTGTGCAGGGCGTGGTGGGCGTCGTCGTTCCACTGGGCGTGCAGCCCGAGCCCGCCGGCCTCCCGGGGGGTGATCAGGCGGGGGTCGTTGAGGTCGGACTCGGCGATCAGCGACAGCGGCCGACCCAGGTGGGTGGCGAGGGTGTCCACCTCCACGGCCAGCTCCTCCAGCAACGGCACCGCCCGGGTGTCCGGCATCGCGTGCACCGCGTCCAACCGCAGGCCGTCGACGTGGTAGTCGCGCAGCCACATCAGCACGGAGTCGATGATGTAGCGGCGTACCTCGTCGGAGTCCGGGCCGTCGAGGTTGACCGTGCGCCCCCACGTGTTGCTCCGCTCGGTGAGGTACGGCGCGAACATCGGCGCGTAGGCCCCGGAGGGCCCGAAATGGTTGTAGACGACGTCGAGGATCACCCCCAGCCCCTTGCCGTGGGCGGCGTCGACCAGGCGTTTGAGCCCGTCCGGGCCGCCGTACGCCTCGTGCGGGGCGTACCAGCACACGCCGTCGTAACCCCAGTTGTACTCGCCGTTGAAGGCGTTCACCGGCAGCAGTTCGATCAGGTCCACGCCCAGCTCGACGAGGTGGTCGAGGCGGTCGACGGCGGCGTCGAAGGTGCCCTCCGGGGTGAAGGTGCCGACGTGCAGCTCGTACAGGACGCTGCCGGGCAGGTGCCGGCCGGTCCAGCCGCGGTCGGACCAGGCGTACGCGGCGTGGTCGTAGACCCGGCTGGGGCCGTGCACCCCCGCCGGCTGCCAGGGCGAGCGGGGGTCGGGCAGGGGCTGGTCGGCGTCGCCGAGCAGGAAGGCGTAGTCGGTGCCCGGCCCCGCCTCGGGCACCTCCTCCCGCCACCAGCCGTCCGGGTCCCGGGTCATCTCCCGGTCACCCGTACCGGGCAGCCGCAGCCGGACCCGGGCGGCCTGCGGCGCCCACACGCTGAACTCGGTCATCGGGCAGCCTCCACGGACTCGGCGGGCGCCAGCAGTGCGACGGGAAGGGTGGCGAGCAGATCGGCGACGGGCACCCGCGGGTCACTGTAGACCCGCCCGGTGAACAGGTCCGTCATCTCGTGAACCGGCAGTTCCAGGGAGGTGTCCCGCCAGCCACCGGCGCGGGCCAGCCCCAGGGGCAGCCGGGTGGCCACGGCGAGGGCGCCGCCCCGGTCGAAGGCGACCGCGTGCGCCCCGGCCGGTCCGTGCGCCGCCACCGGCCGGTACCCGGTGAACAGCTCCGGGTGCTCCCGGCGCAGCCGCAGCGTCCGGGAGACCACCAGCAGCTTCGCCGCCCCGTCGGCGTCCACGGGCGGCAGCCAGCCGGCGTCGAGGCGGGCCAGCAGCTCCCGGCGGGCCGCGAAGTCGACCGGCCGCCGGTTGTCCGGGTCGACCAGGGAGTTGTCCCACAGCTCGGTGCCCTGGTAGGTGTCCGGCACCCCCGGCATGGCGAGCTGCACCAGCTTCTGGCCCAGCGCGTTGGACCAGCCGGCCGGGGTGATCTCGGCGGCGAACGCGGTCAGCTCGGCGTGCAGCGCCGGGTCGTCGTACATCCGGTCCACCACGGCGTGCAGGGCGTCCTCGAACGCGGGGTCGGGGTCGGCCCAACTGGTGGCCACCGACGCCTCCCGGGCGGCCTTGGTCACGTACGCGTGCAGCCGGTCCCGGTCGATCGGCCAGGCCCCCACGGCGGTCTGCCAGAGCAGGTGCGCGAAGGCCGGGTCGGGCAGCGGCGCGGCGGCGGTGAAGGCGGTGACCCGCTCGGCCCAGCGCCGGGGCAGCTCGGCGAGGACGGCCAGCCGGGCCCGCACGTCCTCGCCGCGTTTGGTGTCGTGGGTGGAGAGCGTGGTCATCGACGTCGGCCAGCGGGCCTGCCGGGCGGCGGCGAACCGGTGGAACTCGGCCGGGGTGACCCCGAAGTGGGCCGGGGTGCCGCCGACCTCGTTGAGCGCGACGAACCGGCTCCACCGGTAGTAGGCGGTGTCCTCCACCCCCTTGGCCATCACCGCGCCGGTCAGTTGCGGGAAACGCCGGGCCAGTTCGTCGGCCGGGTCGCGCAGCCGGCGGGTGACCGCGTCCAGCGCCCCGGTCAGCTCGGGTCGGCGGCGGCCGGCCTCGGCGCGGGCGACGGCCAGGTGCCGGGCCCCGTGCGGCGGGTACCCCCGGTAGACGGGGAAGCAGGCGGCCAGCTCGGCCAGGGCGGCCCGCGCCGGCGCGGGCTCCACCTCGGGCACCAGGGCGGCCAGCCGGGTCAGCTCGGCGGCGAGCAGCCGGGTGGCCGCCTCCCACTTGCTGCGGTGGGTGAGGTCCTGCCAGGAGGTGTGCCGCCCGGTGAGCCGGGCGTCCAGCGCGGTGAAGTGCCCCTCGGCCGCCGGGTCGACGAAGAGGCCGCAGACCGGGGCGAGGGCGTCGTAGCCGGTGGTGCCGTCGACCGGCCAGTCCGGCAGCTCCTCGCCGTACTCCAGGATCTTCTCCACCACCAGCCAGACCCCGGGCGCGGCGGCGCGCAGCCGGGCCAGGTAGTCGGCCGGGTCGCGCAGCCCGTCCGGGTGGTCGACCCGGATGCCGTCGACCTCGCCGGCGGCCACCCAGCGCAGCACCTCGGCGTGGGTGGCGGCGAAGACCTCCGGGTCCTCCACCCGCAGCCCGGCCAGGTCGGACACGGCGAAGAACCGACGGTACGTCAGCTCGGCGTCGCCGCGCCGCCAGGAGACCAGCTCGTAGTGCTGCCGGTCGTGCACCTGCGCGGGGCTGCCCCCGCCGGTGCCGTCGGCGATCGGGAACCGGTGCTCGTGGTAGCGCAGTTCCCCGTCGACGACCGTGAGGTCGGCCAGCGCGTCCGGGTCGTCGGCGAGCACCGGCAGCAGCAGCCGGCCCCGGTCCCAGTCGATGTCGAACCACCGGGCGTACGCCGAGTCGCGGCCCCGGCGCAGCACGTCCCACCAGGCCGGGTTGGCCGCCGGTCGGGCCACCCCGGCGTGGTTGGGCACGATGTCGACCACCAGCCCCAGCCCGGCGGCGCTCAGCGCCCGGACCAGCCGGACCCGGGCCGCCTCGCCGCCCAGCTCCGGGTTGACGGCCCGGTGGTCGACCACGTCGTAGCCGTGCGCGGAGCCGGGGGTGGCGGTCAGCAGCGGCGCGCTGTACAGGTGGGTGACGCCCAGGGCGGCCAGGTAGTCGGTCAGGGCGGCGGTGGTGTCCAGGTCGAAACCGGGGCGGACCTGCACCCGGTAGGTGGCGCCGACCCGACCGCCGGCCGGGTGCGCGCCGGTGGCGTCGGGCGGGGTGGTCGGACTCATCGGGCCGTGTCCTCCGTGGCCGGCGCGGTCGCGGCGCGTTCGAGGACCACCAGGGAGCGGTCCGGCACGGTGATCGCGCCGCCCGCCTCGACCGTCGCCGTCTTCCCCGGGTCCGGTTCCGCGGTGCTGATCACCAGGTCCCAGCGCGGGCCGAACTCGACGCCGGGGAGGGTGAAGTCCAGCGGCGCGTCGTGGGCGTTGAAGCAGAGGATGAAGGAGGTGTCCGTGTGGCGCTGGCCGTACGGGCCGCGCTCGGGGATGCCGTCGCCGTTGACGAACAGCAGCACCGAGCGGCCGAAGTCGTTGCCCCAGTCCTCGCCGGTCATCTCCCGCCCGTCCGGGGTGTACCAGGCCAGGTCGGGCAGGGGCTCCCCGGCGCCGCGCGGGCGGACCTTCTCGCCGCTGAAGAAGCGCCGCCGGCGGAACACCGGGTGCGCGGCCCGGAAGGCGGTCAGCCGCCGGACGAAGTCCAGCAGGTCGCTGTCGACCTCGTCCCAGTTCACCCAGGCCAGCTCGCTGTCCTGGCAGTACGCGTTGTTGTTGCCGTGCTGGGTGCGGCCCAGCTCGTCGCCGTGGCCGAGCATCGGCACCCCCTGCGAGAGCAGCAGCGTGGCCAGGAAGTTACGCCGCTGCCGGGCGCGCAGGGCGCGCACCCCGGGGTCGTCGGTGGGACCCTCCGCCCCGCAGTTCCAGGACCGGTTGTGGCTCTCGCCGTCGCGGTTCTCCTCGCCGTTGGCCTCGTTGTGCTTGTCGTTGTACGACACCAGGTCGGTCAGGGTGAAGCCGTCGTGGCAGGTGACGAAGTTGATGCTGTGGAAGGGCCGGCGCCCGTCGTCCTGGTACAGGTCGGCGGAGCCGGAGATGCGGGAGGCGAACTCGGCCAGGGTGGCCGGCTCGCCGCGCCAGAAGTCCCGCACGGTGTCGCGGTACTTGCCGTTCCACTCGGTCCAGACCGGGGGGAAGTTGCCGACCTGGTAGCCACCGGGGCCCACGTCCCACGGCTCGGCGATCAGCTTGACCCGGCTGACCACCGGGTCCTGCTGGACCACCTCGAAGAAGGTGGAGAGGCGGTCGACCTCGTAGAACTCCCGGGCCAGGGTGGCGGCCAGGTCGAACCGGAACCCGTCGACGTGCATCTCCTGCACCCAGTACCGCAACGAGTCCATGATCAGTTGCAGCGAGTGCGGGTGCCGGACGTTGAGGCTGTTCCCGGTGCCGGTGTAGTCGACGTGGTACCGCCGGTCCTCTTCCGAGAGCCGGTAGTAGCTGGCGTTGTCCACCCCCTTGAAGCTGAGGGTGGGGCCCAGGTGGTTGCCCTCGGCGGTGTGGTTGTAGACCACGTCGAGGATGACCTCGATGCCGGCGGCGTGCAGGGCCTTGACCATGCCCCGGAACTCCTGCACCTGCTGGCCGAGGCGGCCCATCGCCGAGTAGCCGTGGTGCGGGGCGAAGAAGCCGATGGTGTTGTAACCCCAGTAGTTGCGCAACCCCAGGTCGTGCAGGCGGTGGTCGTGCACGAACTCGTGCACCGGCATCAGCTCGACGGCGGTGACCCCGAGCCGCTGGAAGTAGTCGATCATCGCCGGGGTGGCCAGCGCCGCGTACGTGCCGCGCAGCTCCTCGGGGATGCCGGGGTGGCGCATGGTCAGCCCGCGCACGTGCGTCTCGTAGATCACCGAGCGGTGGTACGGGATCCGGGGCGGCTTGTCGTTGCCCCAGTCGAAGTACGGGTTCACCACCACGGACTTGGGCATGAACGGCGCCGAGTCGGTGGTGGACATGGTGTCCGGGTCACCCAGCTCGTAGTCGTAGACCGCCGGGTTCCAGGTGACCTCCCCGTCGACCGCCTTGGCGTACGGGTCCAGCAGCAGCTTGTGCGGGTTGCAGCGGGGCCCGTTGCCCGGGTCGTACGGCCCGTGCACCCGGTACCCGTAGCGCTGTCCGGGCTCGATGCCGGGGATGTACGCGTGCCAGACGTGGGCGTCCACCTCCCGCAGGGGGATCCGGCGCTCCGCCCCGGTGTCCCACTCGTCGAACAGGCACAGCTCGACGGCCTCGGCGACCTCCGAGAAGATCGCGAAGTTGGTGCCCATCCCGTCGTACGTCGCTCCCAGGGGGTAACGCTCGCCCGGCCAGACCAGCATGTCGCTCCTTCAGGCCCATGTCTCGAAGCGCCCGGCGCAGACCGCCGGAACGCACGCCGGTTATGCCCCCCACCGCCGTGCGCCAATCCACCCGCTCCGGCGGCGGGGCGAAATCCACCCGTCCGCCCCCGGAAGGTGTCGTCCGTCACCTTCGGCCCGTCCGGGATGCGCTATCCCCCGGGATGCCTTTTCCTGTTCGCGGGAGCGCGTCGCGCGTCTCCCGATCGGCCCTGCGCCACCCCTCCACCACCTGTTCCGCCGGCGACCACGTCGGCGCACACCACCCTGCACGGACGGAGACCGATGTGACGACCTTGCGGGTCGGCGAGCACCTCGCACCCCCGATGGACCGGACCTGCCGGCCCACCCCGACCTCCCGCCACCAGGTCCCGCAGCAGCCGGCCGGCTCGGGCGGGGCCGGGCGCCGGCGCCGCATCCTGATGCTGTCCTGGGAGTACCCGCCGGTGCTCGTCGGCGGACTCGGCCGCCACGTCCACGCCCTCTCCGTCGCCCTCGCCGCCGCCGGCCACGACGTCACCGTCGTCACCCGCCACACCGACGGCGCACCCCACGAGGAGTACGCCGACGGCGTCCGCATCCTCCGCGCCGCCGAGGACCCCGTCACCTTCCCCCTGGCCACCAGCAGCCTCCTCGCCTGGACCATGGCCTTCAACCACACCCTCACCCGCGCCGCCCTACGCGCCGCCGACACCGGCACCTACGACGTCATCCACGCCCACGACTGGCTCGTCGCCCACACCGCGATGACGCTGCGGGACCACCTGGACATCCCGCTGGTCAGCACCATCCACGCCACCGAGGCCGGGCGGCACCAGGGCTGGCTGCCCGAGGAGATGAACCGCACCATCCACGGCGTCGAGCAGTGGCTGGCCGCCGAGTCCGGCCGGGTGATCGTCTGCTCCGGGTACATGCGCGACGAGGTGGGGGCGTTGTTCGACGTGCCGGCCGAGCGGGTGGACGTGGTGCCCAACGGGGTCGAGCCGCACCGGTGGCGGGTGCCGACCTCGGCGGTCACCTCGGCCCGCGCCCGGTTCGCCGGGGACGGGCCGCTGGTCACCTTCGTCGGCCGGCTGGTCTACGAGAAGGGCGTGCAGCACCTCCTCGCCGGCCTGCCCCGGCTGCGGGAACGCCACCCGGGGCTGCGCGTGGTGATCGCCGGGGACGGGCCGTACCGGGCGGAACTGGAGGCGGACGTGCACCGCCTCGGCCTCGGTGCCGCGGTGAGCATGCCGGGCTTCCTCGGCGGCACCGACCTGCCGGCGGTGATGGCCGCCTCGGACTGCTTCGCGGTGCCGAGCATCTACGAGCCGTTCGGCATGGTGGCCCTGGAGGGCGCCGCCGCCGGCGCTCCGCTCGCCGTCGCGGCCACCGGCGGACTGGCCGAGATCGTCGAGCCGGGCGTGACCGGGATGACCTTCGCCCCGCAGGACCCCGACGGGCTCACCGAGGCGGTGCACGCGCTGCTGTCGGACACCGAGCGGGCCCGCGCCCTGGCCCGCCGGGCCCGCGCCATGGTGCACGAGCAGTACGGCTGGTCGGCGATCGCGCACCGCACGGCGACCGCGTACGCGACCGCCATCGCCGGGGACACCGCCTTCACCGCCGCCCGCGCCGAGGTACGGATGGCGCGCGGGCACGACCGGGCCCCGATCCCTGCGGGCAACCTGCTCGTCGCCGCCGGGCTGCGCTGACACCGGCGGCGGCCCGGGACCGGTCACCACCGCCCCGGGGCCGCCGCCCGCCGGGAGGACGCCGGGCAGCCGGGCGGGATCGCGCCACCACCCGCCCGGCCGGCGTCACCCGGCCACCGATCACCCGTGCGACCCCTCGCCGTAGCCGCGTCGATGCAGGTCATGTTGCGGTCACGATCTTCCGTCCGCCCTGGTCAGGGCCCTGCTGATCGGCCAGACTCGCAGCAGGTCCGGGCCGGAGCCGAGGGGGACGTGGGTGCGGGTTCTTCTGGTTGAGGACGACCTGCGTGTCGCGTCCGCCCTCTGCGCGGCGCTGCGCCGACGTGGGCACGAGGTCATCCAGGCGATGACGGCCGCGGAGGCGGTCGCGGCGGACCCGGTCGACCTCATCCTGCTCGACCTCACCCTGCCCGACCGGGACGGCCTGGAGGTGTGCCGGCGCATCCGCCAGCAGGACGAGAACGTCGCCATCATCGCGGTGACCGCCCGCGCCGAGGAGTGGGACCGGGTGGCCGGACTGCGCGCCGGAGCCGACGACTACGTGGTGAAGCCGTTCTCGATGGTGGAGTTGCAGGCGCGCATCGAGGCGGTGATGCGACGGGCGGCGCGGGCCGCCCGCACGACCGCCGCGTTGCAGGTCGGCACCCTGCGCATCGACGTCAACGCCCGGCGGGTCTGGGTCGCCGACCGGGAGGTCAGCCTGGCCCGCAAGGAGTTCGACCTGCTGGTCGCCCTGGCCCGGCAGGCCGGCACCGTGGTGCCCCGGGACCGGCTGCAACTGGACGTCTGGCAGACCACCTGGACCACCCGGCACACCCTCGACGTGCACGTCGCGGCGCTGCGCGGCAAGCTCGACGACGCCGGCCTGGTGGAGACGGTCCGCGGCGTCGGCTACCGGCTGCGCACGGGCTGAGACCGGGTGTCGCCGACCGCGCCACCACGGACCGGCGAACAGGGCGCGAATCTCAGATGATCCTCAAGATTCGCAGGCCGGGGGCCCGCGCCGGGCCGGCTGCCGGTTCGCTGGGGGCACCCCAGCCATCCCCTCCTGTTTGGAGATCCCTTTGAGATACAGACGGACCAGGGCAGGTGTGCTCTCCGCGCTGCTCGCCGCCACCCTCGCGGCGACCATGGCGCCGGCGCAGGCCCAGGCCGAACCGGCGGGTGCCGCCGCCCAGGCGGAGCCCAACCAGGTTCAGGGCCTCGCGGTCGTCCAGGGCGACGGGTACGCGACGCTGTCGTGGACCCCGGTCGACGGGGCCACCGACTACCAGATCGAGCGGACCCCGGTCGCCGAGGACGGCACGGCCACCGGTACGGCGGTGATCACGGGCGTGTGGCGTCCGAACCGCCAGATCAACAACTCCGAGCCCACCTTCGCCGACGCCGGGTTCGCCCCGGGCAACCGGTTCCAGTGGCGGGTCCGTGCCCGCGTCGGCAGCGAGGCCCAGCCGTACTCGACGCCGGTCGCCGGCCTCACCAACGCCCACTGGGGCGACCCGGACACCCCGGGCCAGAACCTGCGCACCCAGTGGGAGAACACCCTGGGCGCCCAGTACACCAGCGACGTCAACGAGTACGCCTACACCCAGGCGGTCGACGAGCTGAGCGAGCGGGTCCGGGTGGTGGAGATCGGCCGGACCATCCAGAACCGGCCGATCAACATGTTCGTCGTCGGCTACCCCACTCCCCCGGCGACCCCGGAGGCGGTGGCCGCGACGAACCCCCTGCTGGTCAACTGCAACGTCCACGGCAACGAGCCGGGTGACCGCGAGGCCTGCCTGATCATGGCGCGGCAGCTCGCCTTCACCGACGACGCCAAGACCCTCGACCTGCTGTCGAAGACCACCATGCTGATCCTGCCGACCCTCAACGGGGACGGCCGGGCCACCGGCGCTCGGGGCAACTCCACCGGTCAGGACCTGAACCGGGACTACTCCCTGATCCGTCAGCCGGAGACCCGCGCCTTCGTCGAGATGGTGCGCGACTACCGGCCGATCGCCGGCTACGACGGCCACGAGTACGGCAACGCCAACACCGGTGACCTGCCGATGCTGCCGCCGCGCCACCAGAACGTGGCGCAGGGGATCTTCGACGAGTCGCAGAACATGATCGAAGGCCACATGTACAGCCAGGGCGCCAAGGACGGCTGGTGGGCCTGCCCGTACGGCTGCACCGGCGCCAGCGTCGGCCTGGGTGAGGAAACCATCCTGCGCAACACCCTGGGCCTGAAGAACGTGGTCAACTCGCTGCTGGAGCTGCGCAGCTCCGGTGGCCCGACCCGCCCGGACGAGAGCAACACCGCCAACAACCGTCGGCGGAAGACCTACTCGGCGCTGTGGACCTTCAACCAGTTCCTGCAGTACCACGGGGCGAACACCAAGGCCATCACCACGGCCCGCGCGGAGGCGATCACCTTCCAGTCGACCAACACCGGCCGGATCGTCTTCCGGGGCTCCCGTCCGATCGAGGCCTACCCGGCCCCGCACCCGGGCGAGACCCCGCCGCCGCTGGACGCTCCCACCCCCGAGCGGATCCTCCAGCAGCCGCCGTGCGCGTACAAGCTGACCGAGGAGCAGTACCACGGTGAGCGCACCGACGGCCCCGCCGGCCAGCGCACCACCGTGGCCCAGCGGCTCGCCGCGCACGGCTGGAAGGTGATCAAGCTCGCCGACGGCTACCTGGTCCCGCTGGCCCAGCCCGAGCGGGGTCTGGTGCCCCTGCTGCTCGACGGGCAGGCCGTCGAGGGCCTGGTCGCCGGCGAGCGGGTGATGCCGACCCGCACCGGTACGCACAACGGTCCGCTGACGCTGACCGGCGTGAACTGCATCGACGGCGCCACCCTGCGCGGCCCGCTGCGGGTCCAGCCGGGTGCCACCCTGATCATGACCGGCACCTCGGTCAACGGCCCGATCGACGTCACCGGCGCCGCCGGTGTCTTCCTCGGCGGCAACACCGTCAACGGCCCGGTCCGGGTCGTCGGCACCACCGGCCCGGTGAACGTGGTCGGCAACAAGGTGAGCGGCCCGGTCGACGTGCTGAACACCCAGGGTGCGGCTGCCCTGGTGGCCGGCAACACCGTCAACGGCCCGCTGGGCTGCTCCGGCAACGCCACGACGCCGGTCAACCTGGAGGTCGCCAACTCGGTGTCGGGTCCGAAGTTCAACCAGTGCTCGCGCCTGTGAGCGACTGACCCCGCCCCGTCGGGCACCGGCAGGTCGGCCCCGCGCCGGCCTGCCGGTCCCCCGTACCGGTACTGGAGTGGAGAACACCGTGTCCGACACCGTCCTTCCGGGTCCGTACCCCGGGCCCCCGTCCCGGACCCGCCGGCTCCGCCGCCGGGCGGTGACCGGGGCGGCCCTGTCCCTGCTGATCGCGCTCACCGGGTGCACCAGCTCGACGGAGGAGGACTCCTCCCCGGCGGGCCGGGGCGCGGACACCACCCCGGTCGCGGTCACCGGCCCGCTCTGCGACGTGCTGCCCGCCGGCGACGAGCCGGGCAACCCGGCCTCCCTGGTGGGTCAGACCCCTGACCAGGCCCTCACCTGGATCCCCGTGCTCACCACCTTCGAGGCGGCGGTCCGGGCGACCGGGATGGCCGAGGAGTTGTCGGCCGCCGACGGGGTCACCATCCTCGCCCCGACCGACGACGCCTTCAAGGCCAAGTTCTCCACCGCCAACGTGGACGAGCTGCTGCTGAAGGAGACCGAGACCCTGCGGGGGCTGCTGCGCGAGCACGTGGTCACCGGGGCCCACTCGGTCACCGACCTGGTCGCCGCCGGCACCGTGCGGACCCTCGCCGGCACCGACCTCGCCGTGACGCCCGCCGACTCCGGGGCCCGGGTGGCCGAGAAGGCGGAGACGGTCTGCGCCGACTACCGCGCCGGCGCGGCCCGGATCCACGTGGTCAACAAGGTCCTCGGGAGCCTGCCGGACACCGCCCACGAGGAGGAGCACCACCACTGAGTACCCCCTTCGGCCGGGCCGGGGCGATCCCTCCGGCCCGGCCGAACGGTGCTCAGCAGTCGACGTACGAGCCGCCGTCGACCAGGTGGTGGTCGAACACCCAGCCGGAGTAGCATGTCGCTCCCCCGTGACGAGCGCCCGGACGGTGACCGGGCGTCCACGGAGAGCACCGATCATCGATCGACGAACGTACGTGTCCGACCGGGTCCGGTCGGCCCCGTACACCGAAAGGCCGCCGGCCCCTGGTAGGGGCGGCGGCCTTTCGGTACCGGCGGTGGTCGGGTGGTCAGCGCTCGGCGAAGGGGACGTACGACCGCTCAGGAGCGCCGGTGTAGAGCTGGCGCGGGCGGCCGATCTTGGTCTCCGGGTCGCCGATCATCTCCCGCCACTGGGCGATCCAGCCGGGCAGCCGGCCCAGCGCGAAGAGCACGGTGAACATCTTCGTCGGGAAGCCCATGGCCTTGTAGATCAGGCCGGTGTAGAAGTCGACGTTCGGGTAGAGCCGCCGGGAGACGAAGAAGTCGTCGGCGAGGGCGATCTCCTCCAGCTGCATCGCGATGTCCAACAGCGGGTCCGGCCTCTCCATCCGGCCGAGCACGTCCTGGGCGGCCTTCTTCACGATGGCGGCCCGCGGGTCGTAGTTCTTGTAGACCCGGTGGCCGAAGCCCATCAGCTTGACGCCGTCCTCCTTGTTCTTCACCCTGCGGACGAAGGACTGGACGTCACCGCCGTCGGCCTGGATCTTCTCCAGCATCTCCAGCACGGCCTGGTTGGCGCCGCCGTGCAGCGGCCCGAACAGCGCGTTCACGCCGGCCGAGACGGAGGCGAAGAGGTTGGCGTTGCTGGAGCCGACCAGGCGCACCGTCGACGTGGAGCAGTTCTGCTCGTGGTCGGCGTGCAGGATGAACAGCATGTCCAGCACCTTGGCCATCACCGGGTCGACCTCGTACGGCTCGGCCGGCACGCCGAAGGTCATCCGCAGGAAGTTCTCCACGTACCCGAGGGAGTTGTCCGGGTACAGCAGCGGCTGACCGATCGACTTCTTGTTGGCGTACGAGGCGATGGTCGGCACCTTGGCCATCAGCCGGACCGTGGACATCTCCACGTGCTCGGTGTCGAACGGGTCCAGGCTGTCCTGGTAGAAGGTGCTGATCGCGCTCACCGCCGAGGAGAGCACGGCCATCGGGTGGGCGTCCCGGGGGAAGCCGTCGAAGAAGCGGCGCATCTCCTCGTGCAGCAACGAGTGCCGTCGGATGCGCTCGGAGAACTCGGTGAGCTGGGTCTCGCTGGGCAGCTCGCCGTAGATGAGCAGGTACGAGACCTCCAGGAAGGTGGATTTCTCGGCCAACTCCTCGATCGGGTAACCCCGGTACCGCAGGATGCCCGCGTCACCGTCGATATAGGTGATCGCGGAGGAGCAGGATGCGGTGTTGACGAAACCGGGGTCGTAGGTGACCAGACCGGTCTCTTTCAGGAGCTTGCTCACGACAGCCCCGGGGGGGCCCTCGACCGCGTTCTGCACCGGCATCGAGAGCTGCCCACCGGGGTGATCGAGCTTGACTTCCGTCATGTGGTTCCTCGCTTCGCCGGCAGATCTACGTTGAATTGCCTTCGCTTTTACCGTAAACGCGGTTCCGGAGGTACCGCTCGCCGTGGTTCTGGGGTGAGGTATGCGTCACCCGATTCCCGACCGGTAGGATCGGAAAACCTCTGTCCGCCGGAGCCGGGCAGACGCCGCAAGACCCTTCGGGTACCCCGCCTGCGGACGGAAAACCTTCCGCCGGAGCGGCCCTCGGCCGGTGGCGGCGCCCCGCGGCGACCGGGGTCGAATATCGGGATAAGGCAGCGCTAAACGGGCGCACGTGGCGCCCTTTTTCCACCCATTGACCCTCGCGGCCGACAGCAGTGTCGACAGGAGTCAGGACAGGGCGAGGCGGTGCAGGCCACCGTCGGCGGCGACCTGGTAGACGTCCAGCCGGTTGGCGCCGGCGTGGAAGAGCCGGTCGTCGGCGACGAAGGCGGCGAACCGGCGCCCGCCGGGGTCCGGGGGCACCACCGGGACGACCGCGCCGACCCGGCCGTTGACGGCCACCGCGAGCAGGGTCCCGTCGGGTACCCGGTCCGGCACGGTGCCCCAGACCAGGGCCGGCAGCCGCCCCTCGGCCGGGTCGACGGCGGCGAACGCGGACAGGTCGGCCACCCGGGCGGTACCCCTGACCGGCTGGTCGCCGACGGTCGTGCCGACCAGCGGGTGCGGTGCCGGCGTCGGCGGCGGCACGGGCACCCCGCCGGGGATGGTGACCGGCTCACCCGGCCGGTCGTAGAAGCGCTTCTCGGCCCGTTCCCGTGGCGACTGGCGGGCGGAGCGGCCGTCCACCGACCACGGCACCCGGATCCCGACCACGTCGAGGACGGTCGGCAGCAGGTCGACGTGCTCCCAGTTGCGCTCGTCGATCCGGCCGGTGCGCTGCCCGGGTTCCTTGACGAACAACGGCACCCCGGCCACCTGGCCCGGCTCGGCGCGGATCGCGCCCATCCCCCGCCCCTGCGCCCCCCGGGTGAAGCTCACCCCGTGGTCGGCGGTGACCACCAGCAGCGCCTGGTCGTACAGGCCGGTGGCGCGCAGCGTGCGCAGCGTCTCGCCGATCAGCCGGTCGGTGTACCCGAGCTGCGCCAGGTGCCGCTGCCGGGCCAGGTCTACCCAGCCGGCGCCCTCGTTGGGCAGGTCCTCCGGGGCGTCGTAGCGGGCCCCCGACGGCAGGTACGTCCACGGCGCGTGCGGCATCAGCAGGTGCAGGAAGTGCAGCGTCGGCCGGGCGGTCGGGCGCAGGCCGGCGAGGAAGCTGGTGAACCGGGCCGGCTGGCTCTCGTTGAGCCGGTCCCAGCGGAACGTCGGGTCGGTCGGGGCGGGCTCCGCCGCGTCCAGGCCCGCCTCGGCGCGGGTGGGCTCGCGGTACGACTCCTCCGGGTCGACCCGGCTGTCCCACGGGGCGGCGATCCGCCCGAGCAGCTCGGCACTGCGCCGGGCCAGCACGCCGAGCCCCTGCTCCGGGCGGGTCGGCTGGTCGCAGCGGCTGGGCGGGCAGAGCCGGGTGATGCTCTCCTGCGCGCGGATGTCGTACCGGCCGCCCAGGGCGGTGAAGAGGTTGTCCGGGTACCGCGAGTAGTGCGGGGCGCCCGCCGTCGCCGGGTACCGGCCGGTGAGCATCGCCGGCAGCGCGTACGGGGTCCAGCCGCTGATCCCGGTCGCGGCGGGGTACCAGGTCGAGCCCGCCGCCAGCGCGGCGAAGTGCGGATACCGCTCGGCGTCGATCCGACCGTCCGGGCCGAGCAGGGAGACCAGCGGGAACTCGTCGAGGATCAGCAGCACCACCGGCGGCCGGACCCCCGGCCCGTGGGCCACCCCGGCCACGCCGCCGGAGCCGCGCGGCAGGACCACCGTCGAGGCGGGCGAGACGAGCACGAAGAGCGCGACGAAGACCAACGGCCCGACCGCCGCCACCCGCAGCACCCGCCCCAGCACGCCGAACCGCCGGTACGCGTACGTGCCGGCGGCGCCCAGCACGAGCGCCGCCGCCAGCAGCGGTACCCCGCGCAGGGGCGTGCCGTGCCGCCCGACCTGGACCGCCAGCGCGGCCACCAGCAGCCCGAGCAGCAGGGTGTGCCCGGCTTCGCGGGCGGCCCGGCCGGCCAGCCGGCTCGCCGCGCCGAGCAGCCCCAGCCCGGCGGTGGGCAGCAGCGCGATCAGCGCCACCAGCGCCGCGACGTCGCCGGGGCCGGCACCGTGGAACAGGAAGAAGTCGGGGCTGCGGCCCAGCACGTCCAGCAGCGGTTGGGTGACCACCAGCCCGACCAGGGCGGTCAGCTCCAGCAGCCGGCGCAGCTCGACCCGCCAGGCCGCCGCCCCACCGCCCCCGGCTCCCTCGCCGCCCTGCGTGACCTCAGGGGCCTGAACGCCCCCGGTGGCCCCGGCGACCGGGGCGGCGGGCACCGGGGTCGGCTCAGCCACCCACGGCCACCTGGTAGAGCGTCCGGGTGCCCGAGGGGAGGTCCTGCCGCCGCTCGACGCGGCAGCGGGCGGCCAGCAGCGCCTCGAACGCCTCCCGCCGGTAGTCGGGGAAGAGTCCGTCGGGCTTGTTGTCGAGCAGCCGCCGGGCCATCGGATCGTCCGGGTGGACGAACTCCACGACCAGGCGACCGCCCGGCGCGACGGCGTCGAGGAGCCAGTCGAGCACCGCCGGCAGCGGCACGTTGCGGCCGAGCGCCAGGTGGTGCACCACGGCCAGGGCGAGGACCACGTCCGCCCGCGCCCGCGCGCCGAAGCCGGCCCGCTCGACGCCGCGCCAGCCGCCGCCGGGTGACGGGTCGGCGAGGTCCATCACCAGCGGCAGGATCCGCCGGTCGTGCTCGGTCCGCAGCGTCCGGTAGAGCGTGTCGACCACGTCCGGGTCCTGCTCGACGGCGACGACGTAGTCGGCGTGACAGGCGGCGATCCGGGCGTACCGGCCGTCGTTGGCGCCGAGGTCGAGCACCAGGCGGGGCGAGCCGGCGGTGGTCAGCGCCAGCTCCACGAACCGCTCCTTGGCCACCCGGTCGGCACCGGAGTACCCGCAGGTGCGCTGGTAGTCCGCCCACGGGCTGGCGGCCGGCGCCCGGTCGAGCCGGCGGACCAGCCGCTCGACCCCCCGGACGGTGGCCAGCGACAGCTCGCGGGTGTACCCCGCGGCACGCAGTTGGGCCCGGACGTCGGTGGTGCTGGACCGGGCGTTGCGCGCCTGCATCGCGCCGTGCAGGTGCACGTGCGTCGGTACGCCCCGGTGCAGCCGGCGGGGGCCGGTGAAGAGCCGGCGCATCTGGTCGGGCTCGATCCCGTCGACCTGGGCCCGCAGCCAGGGCCGGAAGTCCAGCCCGAGGTGGGCGGTGAGCAGCAGCGGATAGAGCAGCGTCTGGCAGAACTGCCGGTACCCGGCCCAGGGCTCGCCGTCGCGCAGCGGCTCGAACGAGCCGACGTCGATGAAGACCGGCGCGGCCCCGCGCCACTGGAGGTTGTACGCCGACCCGTCCTTGGTGGTGAAGTCGGCCGCCAACGCCGTACGCAGGATCTCCAGGTGCAGCAGCGCGGCGTCGCGCAGCATCGAGAAGGACCACTCGTACGGGTGGGAGACGAACGGGATGCGCTCGTGCCGCAGCACGGCGGCCCAGGTCACGCCGGCCGGCACCCGGGACGGGTCGACGGGTTCGGTGCCGCAGACCTTCCCCTCGGCCAGCAGCGCCGGGAAGAAGTCGGTGGCGGCCAGCGCGCGCCACTGCTCGGCGGCGCGGGGGTCGAGCCCGCGCAGCACCTCGGAGCCGGCGTAGAAGACCTGGTTGCCGGGGTCGCGGAAGGAGGCGGGCTCGACGCGGGTGGGGGACTCGGAGATCGACATCGCCAGCGCCGACCGGGTCAGCTCTGGTCGGTGCGCTGCCGGCGGAACCGGGCGACGAGTCGTCGCCAGTAGAGCTTCGTGGCCACCACCACGCCGGCCGCCCCACCGACCACCGCCTGCACGATCAGGCTGCCGGAACCCGCATCCAGGTAGGCCAGGTCGATCACCGGTCGCTCCCTTCCCTCGCCGTCGCGCCGTGCCGACGCCTCCGATCCCCCGCGTACCGAGCTTTTGTCACGATTGCGGAGTGGTTGTCTCTTTGACACCGTACGCGAGGCTTCCCCGCGCTGGGGCCGACACGGACGACTAGCCCGCCCTGTTTCACCCCACCCCCACCCCCACCCCACCGCACACCCACCCCCGCCACACCCCCGCCGCGCGATCATGCACGAACGGCCCGTGTATCTCGGGCATTCACCGCATATCGGGGACCGCAACTGCAAGATCGCGGGGGTGGGGTGGGGTGGGGGCGGCTAGGTGTGCGTGGGGGGTTCGGGGGGGCCGGGCAGCCGGACCCGGAACTCGGTGCGGCCCGGCCGACTGTCCACGTCGACCGTGCCGTGGTGGGCCTCCACCACGGCCGCCACGATGGCCAGGCCGAGCCCGGTACTGCCGTGCGCCCGGGACCGGGAGCTGTCGCCCCGGGCGAACCGTTCGAAGACCTCGGGTTGCAGCTCGGCCGGGATGCCCGGACCGTCGTCGGTGACGCCGAGCCAGGCCCCGGCGGGGTCGACGCCCAGCCGGGTGGTGACCGTCGTCCCGGCCGGCGTGTGCACCCGGGCGTTGGCCAGCAGGTTCGCCACCACCTGGTGCAGCCGGGCCGCGTCGCCGGCGACGGTCACCGCCTCGTCGGGCAGGTCGAGCTGCCAGTGGTGCTCGGGGCCGGCGACGTGCGCGTCGCTGACCGCGTCGACGACCAGGGCGCTCAGGTCGACCGGGCCGGTGGCGAGCGGGCGGCCGGAGTCGAGCCGGGCCAGCAGCAGCAGGTCGTCGACGAGGCTGGTCATCCGGGTGCTCTCCGACTCGACCCGGCGCAGCGCGTGTGCCACGTCCGGCGGCACCTCGGCCCGGCCCCGCCGGGCCACCTCGGCGTACCCCCGGATGGCCGCCAGCGGGGTGCGCAGCTCGTGGCTGGCGTCGGCGACGAACTGGCGGACCCGGGTCTCGCTGGCCTGCCGGGCGGCGAGCGCGGCGGCGACGTGCCCGAGCATCCGGTTGAGCGCGGCGCCGACCTGCCCGACCTCGGTGCGCGGGTCGGTGTCGGCGGCCGGTACCCGCACCGACAGCGCCACCTCGCCCCGGTCCAGGGGCAGCTCGGTGACCCGGCCGGCGGTGGCGGCCACCCGACGCAACGGGCGCAGGGTGGCCCGCACGATCAGCGCGCCGGCGCTGCCGACGACGAGCAGGCCGGCGGTGACGAGGCCGGCCTGGGCGGCGACCATCCACCAGACGGTCTCCTGCACCCCGGCCAGCGGCAGGCCGAAGGCCCGGACGCTGCCGTCGGTCATCTGCCGGGCGACCACCCGGTAGTCGCCCAGCTCGCCGAGGTGGCGGGTCCGGGGACGGCCGTCGGTCGGCAGACCGGCCAGGGGGGACAGCGCGGCGACCGGCACCGCCTCCTCGGCCCGGCCGGTGGTGAGGGTCCGGGCCGCCACGACCTGGCCGGCCGAGACCTGGGCGACGATGGTGCCCGGCGGGAAGCCGGGCGGGATGCCCAGCAGGTCCCAGCGCCGGTTCGGGGGCATCGGTTCCCGCCCCTCCGGCCAGCGGCTCTCCGGGCGGAGCTGGTCGTCGACCTGGTTGATCAGCACCTGCCGCAGGGCGACCGTGGTGACCGCGCCGATGCCGACGCTGACCAGGGCCAGCAGCATGACCACGGTGGCCACCAGCCGGGCCCGCAGCGACCGGCCGGCCAGCCACCGCCGCACCCGGCCGGCGGGCACGGGCGGCGGCACCGCCGGGGCCGGCGGGGGTACGGTCGGCTCAGTCGGCGGGCTTGAGGACATAGCCCGCGCCCCGCAAGGTGTGGATCATCGGCTTGCGGCCGGCGTCGATCTTCTTCCGCAGGTACGAGATGTAGAGCTCCACGACGTTGGCCTGGCCGCCGAAGTCGTAGTTCCACACCCGGTCCAGGATCTGCGCCTTGCTGAGCACCCGGCGCGGGTTGCGCATCAGGTACCGCAGCAGCTCGAACTCGGTGGCGGTGAGCGTGACCAGCTGCCCGTCCCGGCGCACCTCGTGGCTGTCCTCGTCGAGGGTGAGGTCACCGACGGTCAGCACCGCGTCCGGACGGGCGGCCACGGCGAGCCCGGAGCGGCGCAGCAGGGCCCGCAGCCGGGCGATCACCTCCTCCAGGCTGAACGGTTTGGTGACGTAGTCGTCGCCGCCGACGGTGAGGCCGGCGATCCGCTCCTCCACGGCGTCCCGGGCGGTCAGGAAGAGCACCGGCACCGTCGGGGTGTGCTCGCGCAGCCGGCGCAGCACCTGGAAGCCGTCCAGGTCGGGCAGCATCACGTCGAGGACCACCACGTCCGGCTCGAACTGGCGGGCGGTGCTCAGCGCGGTCATCCCGTTGCCGGCGGCGCGGACCTGCCAGCCCTCGTACCGCAGGGCCATCGACAGCAGGTCGGTCAGGGTGGACTCGTCGTCGACCACCAGCACCCGCACCGGGGTGCCGTCGGGGCGGCTCAGCTCGATCCGACCCTGCTCGACCTGCCAGTTCATGACCATGCCCCCATCGTGGGCGGGTTCGCTGTGCGGCGCCTCTGCCGTTCCTGTGTACCAGCTGTGGGGGCCGGGGCGGGGCGGTTCACCCCGGATCACGCCCGGACACCGCCGCGCACCGGCCCCGCCGGCCCGTCGGGGCCACGGTTTGCCCTGTTGACGGGAGGGGTACCGCGAGCGGTGGTACCGCGCCCGACCCCCTGGCGCGGTGACGGAGCGAAGGAGCGGTCGATGAGGACGCTGGACGGCCGGTACCGGCTCGAACAGCGCATCGGCATCGGTGGCATGTCGGAGGTGTGGCACGCCCACGACATGGTGCTGGACCGGCCGGTCGCGGTGAAGTTGATGTCGGCCGGCCGCGACGGTGACGGCGTACCCATGGAGCAGGTCCGCACCGAGGCGCGGTCGGCGGCCCGTCTGGTGCACCCGAACGTGGCCAGCGTGCACGACTTCGGCACCGCGTCGACGCTGCCCGGCAGCCCGGTGCCGTACCTGGTGATGGAGCTGGCCGAGGGTGAGACGCTGGCGGCGCACCTGCGGGCCGGGCCGTTGGACTGGCGGATCGCGGTCCGGGTCTGCGCCGAGGTCTGCGCGGCCCTCGCCGCCGCGCACGCGCACGGCATCGTGCACCGGGACGTGAAGCCGGCGAACGTGATGTTGACCCCGTCGGGCGTCAAGGTCCTCGACTTCGGCATCGCCACCGCCGTCGGCGCCCCGGACACCACCCCCGACGGGGTGGTGCTGGGCACCCCGGCGTACCTCGCGCCGGAGCAGTTCGAGCGGGGGCCGGTCACCCCGGCCGCCGACATGTACGCCCTCGGTGTCCTGCTGTACTACTGCCTCACCGGCCGGCTGCCGTACGCGGCCGACACCGCGACCCAGCTCATCGGGGAGCGGCGGCGGCACGCGCCGGAGCCGCTGCCGGAGATCGAGGGCCTGCCGCCGGAGGTGGCCGACCTGTGCCGGCGGTGCCTGGCCGACGACCCCACCGAGCGCCCGGGCAGCCTGGTGGCGGCGCTCCTGCTGGCGGAGGCGGTCGACGCCCGGGTGTACGTGCCGATGCTCCAACCCACCCCGCCGGCGCAGCGGATCTCCCCGTGGACCGAACGGGCGGCCACCGAGGCCACCCAGGCCGCCCCGCTGACCGACCCGTCCATCACCCGGCAGCCCTGACCGCTGGTCCCGGTGCCGGGTGTTTCGCCGGGTGGGGGGCGGGTAGCCGCTGCGGAGAGGGACGGGAGGAACGCGATGCCGGAGCCACATTCCTGGTTGCACGCTGCCACCGCGACCGCCGAGGGCGGGCACGTCCGCACCGACGACGGCGAGCTCTCCACCGCGCTGGCGTCCCCGCTGGCGCCACACTGCACCGGGCTGACGCCGGAACAACTGCTGGCCGCGGCGTTCGCGTCCTGCCTGCACCACGCGGCGGTGGAGGCGGCCGGGGAGATCACCGACGAGGCGCACACCGTGCAGGTCCGGGCCGAGGCGCGGCTCGGCCGCGACGACGACGGCCGGTACCGGGCCGACGTGCACGCCTCGATCTCCTCCACCGGGTTGACCCCCGGGCAGTTGACCGAACTGGTGGAGCACGCCGACCGGCTCTGGCCGTTCTCCAGCGGCGACAGCACCCGGCACCGGCTCACGGTGACCCGGGCGCAGAACGGCGGGCGCTGACCCCACCGCCGGGGCGGGCCGGCCCGGCCGGGCCATCCGCGCCTCGGCCGGTGAGCGGGGGTGCATCGGCCGAACGGGGGACCCCGGGGGCAGGTGGCGAGCGGGCCGGATAGCCGGACCACTTGCCACCTTTTCCACCTTATTGTGGATTTTTCCGACATGTGGCTTCGGTGTCGGCCAGGCGGTTTGGGTTCGACCGCGCGGAATCGGGGCGCCGACCGGAGCGGATTGTGACCCATGCCACTGAGCAGGCCGATGGCAATCGCCGCCCCACTTTCTAGCCTCGGCGGGTGCATCCCGACGACCCCTTCGCCCAGAAGCTGACCGAGACCCCGACCGATGGCCGCCCGGACGACCCGGCATCCCCCGTACGGCCGACCCGGCGGCACCGGACGCCGGCACGTCGTGGGGCGGCGCTGTTCGCCTCGACCCCGCTACGGGTCGCCCTCGCCACCGGCGTCACCTGCTGCCTCGGCGTGGCCGCCCTCGCCGGAGTCCGCGCCACCGAGGACGAGCCCGCCGGTGAGCCGGTCCGCGAGGCGCTGATCGACCGCGCCGTCGAGGCGGACCAGCGGGCCTCCCGGGCGCTGGACCGCTCCCCCACGCCCAGCCCCGTCCCGACCCGCCCGAGCGCCTCCGCCACGGCCACGGCCACCCCCAGCCCGACGAAGACCACGGCGAAGCCGAAGCCGAAGACCACGCCCGCGAAGCCGACCACCCCGCCCCGCCCCCGACCGGTGGCCGGGCTGACCCAGGTGCAGATGGACAACGCCAAGGTGATCGTGGACGTCGGCGCCGACCTGAAGATGCCCCGCCGGGCCCTGGTGGTGGCGGTGGCCACCGCGATGCAGGAGAGCAACCTGTACAACCTGGCCAGCGACGTGCTGCCCGAGTCACACCAGTACACCGACCAGGGCAGCGGCTCGGACCACGACTCGGTCGGACTGTTCCAGCAGCGGCCCAGCAGCGGCTGGGGCACCGTCCGCGACCTGATGCGCCCCGCGCACGCCGCGCAGCTGTTCTACGAGGCGCTGCGGCAGATCCCCGGTTGGCAGTCGCTGAGCATCGCCGCCGCCGCCCAGGCCGTGCAGATCTCGGCCTTCCCCGATGCGTACGCCCAACACGAGCAGCGGGCGAGCACGGTGGTCACGGCGCTGACCTGACCGGCCCCACCCGGCCCGCCGGTCTCGGCCGGTCACCGCACCCGGGTACCGTGGTCGGCCCGGGGTTCGGTGGCCGCGTCGGCATCGGGGGCGGCGGCCCGGGTGGCCGGTACGCCGGTGGCGGCGGCAGCGGTCGGCGTGTCCGCCGGCACCGGCTCGACCACCACCCCGCCGAGGATCTCGTCCACCCGCTCCGCGCGGCGACGCCGCGCCTGCAGCGCCGCCTCGAAGTCACGGCGGGCCTGGACCGCCTCGGCGTACACCCGTTCCCGGAGCTGGCGGGCCTCCTGCCGGGCGACGTCCAGCTCGGCGCGGGCCTGGGCCAGCAGGTCGGCCGCCTGCCGGTCGAGGTCGCCCGGCGCCGGCCCGGCCGGGCCCTGCCGGTCGAGGCGGGCCCGCAGCCGGACCGCCTCCTGGCGGACCTGGTCCCACTCCCGGCCGGCGTCGGCGGCGCCCTCCGCCCACGCCGACAGCCGGGCCAACCCGACGCCCAGTTCGTTCAGGCAGGAATCCACCTGCCGCTGGTCGTAGCCGTTCGCAACGACGGAGAACCTCATTCTGTCGCCCCCCAGGCAGCCGAAAGTCTCTTCCCCCACCTGCGATCCTCGACGGCGCGGCGCGCCGCCGAGGCGGTTCGGGAAAAATGTTCAGCATCCGAGCGGCGACCGACCCGGCGAACCGGGCGGCGCGGACGGAACCGCCCGTCAGGAGCGCTTGGGCAGCACCACGACCCGGCCGAAGAACTCGTCGATCCGGCGCACCACGTCGTTGAAGTCGTCCAGGTCGATCGGCTTCGTCACGTACGCGTTGGCCTGGAGGGTGTAGCTGCCGACGATGTCGGTGTCGGCGTTGGACGTGGTCAGCACGACGATCGGGATGGTCCGCAGGTCCTCGTCCTGCTTGACCGCGCCGAGCACCTGCCGCCCGTCCATCCGTGGCATGTTCAGGTCGAGCAGGATCACGTCCGGCCGGGCCGCGTCGGTGTGCCGCCCCTCCCGGCGGAGGAACTCCATCGCCTCCTGGCCGTCGCTGACCACGTTGATGACCTTGTCGACGTCCGAGTCCGCCAGGGCCTCCTCGATCATCAGGACGTCACCGGGGTCGTCGTCAACCACCAGGATGCGAACCGGGCTCGGGGCTCCTACACCCATGACTACCTGCCTCATCTCGGCGGAAAACGGATGACCTCACGGTCACCTGCTGGCGGGGAAATCTAGCCCATCACGGCGTGGACCGTGACGGCGGGTCGCCCCGCCATGTCTCGTAGCGCAGGACCTCCCAGAGGCCGGTCACCCGCAGCACCCGTTCGACCCGGCCGGTCGCCCCGGTCACCCGCAGCCAGCCGCCGTCGGCGGCGGCCCGGTTGTCCCCCCGGACGAAGGCCGCGATCCCGGTGGAGTCGCAGAACAGCAGGTCACTGAGGTCGAGCAGCAACTGGCGCTCACCGGCGTCGGCGAGCTGGTCCAGCACGGTGGTGAGCGCCGGGGCGGTGCTCATGTCCAGCTCACCGCCGAGCCGCAGGCGCACCCCGCCACCGTCCCGGGGGGCGTACGTGACGGTGAACGTCAACGTGGTCCCTTTCGCTTCGCCGCAGGGCCGATCCTTGCAGTGTGGCAAGTATACGCAAACCCACCCGACGGACCCGGGAACCGACCGGTCAGTGCCGGCGGGTGCCGCCCTGCCCGGACACCCGGGCCCGCCCCGCCGCCAGGTACGCCGCCGCGCGCGGGAAGTCCCGCAGCCGCTGTCCATAGTGGCCCAGGGTCAGCCCCACGGCGGCGGCCGGCACCCCCCGGCTGGCCAGCAGCGCCAGCAGCCAGTCGACGAACTCGGTGAAGAGCGAGGCGTCGGCCACGTAGACCGCCGCGGCCAGGAAGTCCACGATGTAGCCGAGATCGCTGACGGTCGAGTCGAGCTGCGCGGGAGTGTACTCCCGGGAGCGCGGATACCGGTCGTACAGGTCGGTCAACGCGCTGTCGACCAGTTCGCCGCGCCGCTTGACCAGGCTCGCGTACTCGTCGTCGGCCAGGTGTGACAGGTCGGCGGGGGGCACCTGGCGCAACGCCCGATCGTCGGCGACCAGGGCGGCGGCCGAGGGCGCGTCACCGGCCCAGGTCACCCCGAGCGTCCGCGCCCAGCGCCCGTCCGCGGCGAAGCCCCGCCCGCCGACCACTACCGGCACGTCGGAGCGGCGGCACGCCTCGATCACCCGGTGCGCGTACGGCAGCCGCATCGGCAGCGCACAGCCCAGCGCCACCGCGTGCGCGTCGTACCGGTGCAGGTAGGACACCAGGTGCGCGGCGGGGACGCTGGCGCCGAGGAAGGTCACCTGCCAGCCGCGCAGCCGCAGTACCTCGGCGACCAGCCGGGTGGGCAGCGCGTGCCACTCGCCGTCCAGGCAGGCCACCACCACCCGCTCCCCGGTCGGCCGGGCGTCGGCGGTGGCCGCCACGGCGGCGACCACCCGCTCGCTGATGTGGGTGGCGGCGTGTTCCTGGGCGACGCTCCACTCGTTGCGCGCCCACCGCTCCCCCACCTCGGCCTGGGCGGGCGCGACCAGGTCGAGCAGGATCCGCTCGGCCGGTACGCCGCCGGCCAGCAGGTCCAGCGCCACGTCGATCGCGGCGTACTCGTCGGCCTCCGCCAGACAGTGCACGAAGGCGGGAAAGGCCTCGGCCGTCGTGCTCGCGGTCGTCGGGGCGCTCACGCCGTCGTCTCCCTCTCGTCGTGGTGTCCCCGGGCGGGGGCGGGCACCGCGTGCAGGTGGCGGACCGGGCGGGGGTTCGTGCCGACCGCGCGCAGCGCCAGCACCGCGATGTCGTCGTGGTCACCGTGGGCGAGCCAGTCGCAGGTGACCTGCTCGACCCGCTCGGCCAGGGCCGGCGCGGGCATCCGGTGGCAGCCGCCGACCGCGGTCAGCAGCCGCTCGGTGCCGAACTGCTCGTCGCCCCGGCGACCGCCGCGCGCCTCGGTCACCCCGTCGCTGTACAGCAGGCAGGTCTCGCCCGGCTCCAGCCGGACGCTCACCTCGCCGACGCGCGGGTCCGGCACCACGCCGATCAACATCCCGCGCAACGGCACCGGCTCGACCGCGCCGGAGGCGCGCAGCACCAGCGGCGGCAGGTGACCACCGCCGGCCAGGGTCAACGTCAGGCTGCCGTCCCGGTGCGGGCGCACCACGCCCAGCACGATGGTGGCGAACCGGCCCTGGCCGTGCGCCAGGGTCGTCTCCAGCAGCGCGTCGTTGAGCAGCCGCAGCAACCGGGCCGGGTGCGACTCCACCCGGTGCAGCGCCTGTAGGCACTGGCGGAGCTGGCCGGTGAAGACCGCCGCCTCCACGCCCTTGCCGGAGACGTCCCCGAGGAAGAAGACCGAGCCGCCGTCGGCCAGTCGGTGCGCGCCGTAGAAGTCGCCGCCGATGCGCAGCCCGGCCTGGGCCGGCCGGTAGGCCGTACCCCACTGCACGCCGGTGGTCTCGACCGGCTCCACCGGGACCAGGCTGGCCTGCAACGTGTCGGCCACCTCGGCCTGGTCGCGGTAGAGCATCGCGGTGGTCAGCGCCGCCCCGGCGCGGGCGGCGAAGGCGCGGACCAGGTCGACGTCGGCCTCGTCGTACCAGCGGGTCGCCCGCCGGGCCACCAGCAGCACCCCGGCGGGGGCCTCCCGGCCGGGCAGCGGGACGACCCGGGCGCACGCCTCGGTGGCGGGCAGGCCGGGCAGCCAACCCGCCGCGACCGCCTGCTCGACCAGCCAGTCCACCGCGTGCGGCTCGCCGCCGTCGAGGCCCTCGGCGATGGCCGGCGGCAGGTCGGCCACGGCGAGCATGCCACTGTCGACGGTGGGCACCTCGTCCTCGGTCCGCAGGGCCCGCCACCAGCGGGCCCGCCCGGAGCGGGGGGCGAGCACCAGCACCGCG